>JACCLH010000020.1 GCA_013425375.1 Microcaldota archaeon
CAAACGCCCATAGGAAACCGTACCTGAGATAGACCGTGCGGAACTGGCTGAAGTATCTGACCGTATCTACGAAGTACTGGTTTGCGGCAGGATAATCGTGCCAATCATATGTCTTGTGGTACACCGAGTCGGCGCTGTTGCACACACCCCACTGGACGTCAAAGTCAGACTTGCACTGCGCATTGTCGCCGCAATAGACGTCCCTGCCATAGTTGGCCATGTTGTGGGTAACCATATCTATGCATTCGGCCCGATCAACCTCGTTTGCCATGTAAGGCGGCACGCCATCGCTTGGCACTGCGAATGCCAGCCCCATCACCATCACGAGCCCGAATAATATGATTTTGTTCAACATATCACCTTGGCTGGACTAGGAATGGAAAGTTTATAACTGTTCGGAGCGGGAAGGGGAAACAGGAAAAATAAAGATTTTCAGGGCGCAGGCGGACCTTCAACGAAGCATTCGTTCAGGCCTGCCATATATTCCATGTACTGCCCCATCACATCGCTCATATTGCCGCCGTCAAGAGCCCTGAGTATAGCATACCTGAGATAGACCGCGCGGAACTGGTTGAAGTGTGTGACGACCTGCGCGAAATTCTGGGCGGACAGCGCATAGTCCGGCTCCTCATAGGCATACCACCACACGTCCCAGTAATAATCGAATGTTTCATCCACCAGGCCCGAGAGCTCATCACTGCACTCTTCGCTGCCGCAGTAGACATCTTCGGCATACGCGGCCATGTTATCGGCGGCCAGGTACATACATGCGGCCCTTTCATATTGGTTCCCTATGTAGGGAGGCGGCCCGCCATTTGCGAACGCCAGTCCCATCACAAGGACAAGACCGAATAATATGATTTTGTTCAACATATCACCTTGGCTGGACTAGGGGGATTGAAAGATTAAAAACCTTCCTGGACGGGAGGTGCGAACCCGAACATCTTCCCACTCCGGCCATTAGCTGCACCTCTAATTGCAAACTTGGCTGCGTTGGACAAATAGCTACTCAAGCCAACGCGGCAGATTAGGTGTTCTCAGGCACTTGCCGGATTTACCGCGTCAGCTGACTTCTATGGTCTCGCCGGGATAGCCGAGCTGCTTAAGCACTTCCACCACCCTGCGCTTGTGGTCGCCCTGGAGGATTATCACGCCCTCTTTGGCGCTGCCGCCGCACGCGAGCTTGTGCTTCAGCTCCTTGGCGGTCTGCTCCAGCTGGGCCTTGTCCACGCCTTCAACAATAGTCACGAGCTTCTTGAACTTCTTCTTCGTGGTATATATCCTTATCTTGGAAGCTCCTTGTTTATCCAGGATCTCGCATACGCAAAGATCCTTCAACATTCCGCATTTCGGGCATTTATCCAATCAAGTCACCTATAACCCTTAGGCCTTCACGCCTTTTTAACGCTTTTGGCCCTTGGCGTCTTGAGCCGTGCGATGGCCTTCCTGAGCGGCTTTATCTTGTCATTCCTGCCCTCACCACGCAGTTCCAGCATCGCCCTTTCCAGCTCAGCTATCTTCGTCGTCCTTTCTACATCGCTCATCGCAGCGAGCTGCGTCTTCTTTATCACGGCCATGAGAATCACCTTCTATACTGCGGCCTGAACGGGGGCCTGCCCTGCGGCCTGGTCGGAGCCCTGCTCGGCACCCTTCCCTCTTGCTTGGTCTCTGTCGCTTTCGCTTCAGGCGGCGCGCTCACATCCGTGGCGGCTTCTATGACCTTCGGAAGCACGACCTGCGTCGCCTTCTTGTCAGGGAAAACGGTTCCCGGAGGGACTATCCTCACGAGTATGCCGATGACTCCTGAGCGCGTGTTCGCGACTATGTGGGCTGAGCGCACCAGCCTCGCAGGCTCGCCTGCCTTTGGTATGTAGCCTGCGGCGACCCTGAGGCTCTTTGCCCTGGCTCCCTTGGCACCGATCTTGCCTGCCGCGACTATCTCGGCTCCGAGCGCACCTGCGCGTATCACTTCTCTCAGCAGGTAGTGCAGCACCGCGCGGACCTTCTTGCCCATCTCTATGTATTTGGACGCCCTCTTGGCGACCATGCGCGGCTCAAGGAACGGCTCCCGCACCTCTATCACGCTTATCTGCGGGTTGTCTATCTTGAACTCGCGCTTTATCGTGTCTGTGAGCTCGTTGATGAGCCTCCCCCTCTTGCCGATTATCCTGGCAGGGTTGGTGACCTCAAGGGTGATCCTGGTCACAAGCGGGGTCCTCTGGATGTCCACGCTGGCGAGGCCTGCGCGGTCCAGCTTCTTCTCCAGGAACTTCATGACCTGGTACTTGCCGAACGGTTCCTCAATCAATTTCTCCTGGTATATCATCATGCTCACCCTTTGTTGTACTCACCATGCTGATGCGGAGCCTGGGGCCTTTTCTTCTCCTGCTCCTTGATCTTCTCAGCCTCGTGCTTGTGCTCGTGGGCCTTGTCCTCTTCCTTGAGCGTCTTGGGCTGCTCTGGTTTCTGCTCCTTGCCGACCACAGGGGCTTCCTCTTTCTTGACGCCCGCGCTCGCTGCCCCGCCAGCACCACTCACTACTCCGGCTCGCGTCTCGCCCGGTTTCGAGCTTTCGCCCGGTTTCGCCGCAGCGCTTGTTTGCGAGGTCGTGGTTGGTTTTGCGGTTGAAGTTGTTGGTGCGGTTGTGATTGTTTGTTTTGGAGTTTCGCCCGCTTTCGGGGTTGTTGTTTTCGGAGCTGCTTTCGCCGGCGGAGTCACAGTCACGCCCTTCGGGACTTCCGAACCCTTGAGCACGATCTCCACGCGCGATGTCTGCAGTGTCATCCTCATCCGTCTCCCTTTCGGGGAGAGCCTCGGATAGATGTGCTTCTTCCCTGCGGAAATCGCGAGTATGGTGTATTCATCCCCGAGCCCGAGGACCTTCCCGTTGGCTATCGCGCTCTGCAGCAGCTTCAACACGATCTTGGCTGCCTTCTCAGGGTATCTTCCCTTCCTGCCGCCAAGCTCGCGCCTGTGGCCGAGGTTCTTGTTGTGCCGTTTGTACAGCACAGCAGCTTCGCCATCTGCGACCTTCTCAAGGAAAGAGAGGGCCCAAACGGCCTTCCTGTTCCTTAACCTGCCGCAGACCTCTGTCAGGTCCTTGTAGGAAGCGTTCACTCCCTCCAGCCTGGCAGAGGCGCAGTTCTCCGGAATCTCCAATGAATACCCCTTCATACATATCACTTCAGCGGCACGAACTTGGAACCCCTTGTGGCTCCAACACCAGGCCCGGAGTGGAGCACCCTGGTGGTGCTGTGCGAATAGTCTCCGAGCCGTCTGCCGATCTTGTTGAGCGTTATCTCCACCTTCTTGTAGTCCTTGCCGTTGTGGACCCCGAAGGTCAGGCCGAGCCATTCAGGGAGTATGACCGCCTCGCGGAGCTGGGTCTTTATGACCTTCTTCGGGTTCTTCCTCGCGATTTTCACTTCCTCCATGAACTTCTTGAGCCTCGGATTGAACTTCAGCCTGAGGAGCGTCCTCCTGTTCCTGGAGGATATCCTTTTCATGAAATCCTCCTGGCTGATGGACGCGGCCTTGTCATCTTCAAAACCTTTCCACGTGTCTTTTTTCATAGCATCATCCCTCTGTAGATTCCACGGACCTCTTGCCTTTCCTGCGGCCGGTCTGCCTGGCTGCTATGTGGCCGACCTTGCCTCCAGGCGGGGTTCCTCTCGCGACGGTCGTCGGCTTTCCGACATGGTGCTGCTTGCCTCCGTGCGGGTGGTTGTACGCTGACTGGTGGACTCCTCTCGGCACAGGCCAGAGCCTGTGTTGCGCGGTCTTCTTGTAGAACTGGTTGCCTGCCTTCAGCATGGGCTTCTCCAGCCTGCCGCCGCCGGCTATCACGCCCAGCTGGGCCCTGCACTCGTTGGAGAACACCTTGGTCACCCTGCTCGGCAGCTTGATATATACTATCTTGCCTTCCTTGGCTATCACATTGGCATAGGAGCCTGCGGCCTTCACCAGCCGGCCCCCGTCGCCAGGGTTCCTTTCTATGTTGAATATGTATGCCCCGTCAGGTATCCTGTAGAGCGGAAGCACGCTTCCGAGCTTTATCCTGCCCTGCGCGCCGACATCCACATCATCCCCCAAGGCTATGCCTTCAGGGGCGAGCAGCGTGCCGCTCTCGTTGTTGTCATATTTGACCTTCATGAGGAGCGCTGTCCTTGCCGGGTCGTCCACGAAAGAGATGACCTTGCCGGTCAGCACCCCTGTCTTCTCCACATCGTCATAAGGCCTGTAGGAAAGGTCGGCCTTGTAGCGGTGGCTGGGCGATAGGTATCTCGGGGATCCCGCGCCTCTTTTCTGTTGTTTCAGCCTTTTTCCCATAAACACAACCTCTTTTTTACACCACGTTTTTGATGAAACTTTTTACCAAAAAGTTTCATGCTATCATCTTGAGCTTGGTCGCGATGTCATCCGCCTTCGCTTCCTTGCCCAGCCTCACCAGCGCGTGCTTCTTGCCCTGGGGGTTCACGAACGTCTTCACTGAGAGCACCTTCACGCCGAAGAGCTTCTCCACTTCAGTCTTCACGTCCTTCTTGGTCGCGGCTAAATCGACCAGGAAGGTGAGTGTGTTCTCGTACTCTATCTTCCCTATCGCTTTCTCTGTCTTGATTGGTGCCACAAGTATCATACAGAAAACCTCTTTGCTATCTCAGGGATAGCGTTCTCGCTGAACATGGTGAGCCTGCCCGGGTGGGTTCCAGGGGCAAGGTCCTTCACGCTGAGGTCGCTCGCGCGCACGACATCCACGCCCGGCAGGTTCGCCGCTGCTTTCGTGATGCCTGATGCAGAGACCACTATGAGCGCTGACTTGGTGCCGTTCCTCTTGGCCTTGTCCAGGAGCTTCACCAGGTTCAAAGCTGTCATGACCTTCATGACGTCCCTTGCCTTGACCAGCTTCTCGAAGCCGGGCTCCATGACTATAGGGAGCGATATCCCGATATCGGTGTTCGCCCTCTTGCAGACAGTGTCGCGGTCAGCGCTGAACGACAGCGCGCTCGCGAGCGCCTTCAGGTGCTCTTTCTTGTTGATGAACTCAACGATTATTTTCTGGGGCTTCGGCGGGTGCGCCCTGCGGCCCTTCACCGCGTGCGGCACCCTCTTGACCTTACCGAGCTGTCCGCCGGGGAGAACTTCGTGCGGCAGGTGCGGGATACCCTTGTTCTTTCCTGAACCAAAGTCATCCTTCCTTCCCCTGTACCTGGCGCTGGTCTCAAGCCCTGCCAGCCTGTAGTTGCCTTTCGGCTGGTAGCCCTTGCTCTCCTCGCTCAGCACCGCCCTCTTGACAAGGTCGTCGCGTCGCGGGGATTCGAATATCGCCGGCAGGTCTATCTGCTTCAGCGCCTTCCCTTCGATTGAGTATACAGTCGCTTTCATAGGAACACCTACCTGGGAACGGTGGATATGAATCCTACCGCCACCTCCTTGGCTGCGCTCGGAGCCCTTACAGCCGCCCTGAGCTTGATGAGCCTCTTGGCCGGTCCTGGGATGGAGCCCTTGAGCAGCACATAATCGTTCTTCACGAAGCCGTAGTTCGGGAAGCCGCAGGATGGATTGACATCCTCTGGCTTCTGGCTTATCCTGAGTATCCTCTTGTTGAGTTCGGTCCTTTGGTGGTAGCCAGTCTGGCCTGCCTGCGGGACAGTGTACAGCACATAGGCAGGGTGCCACTGGCCCAAAGTCCCGACGTGCCTTCTCTTGCCTGTGGCTTTCCTCCTCTGGATGGATATGCCGAACCTTTTCACAGCGCCCTGCCATCCTTTTCCGATGGAGACGCAGACGACATCCACATATTCGCCGGGCTTGAACACATCGCTGACCTTGAGCTCCTTGCCCAGCATGCTCTTGCAGTATTCCAGCTTCTCCTTGGCATCCTTGCCGCCGCAGCCGAGTTCCATCCTCTCCACGTGCTTCTTGCCGAAACCGGTCTTGGACGGCATCGCCAGGGCGAGCAGCCTTGCGTCGTCCACATCAGCCTCGTTCACGGCTTTCGCGCCTGGCTTTTTCCTGTAGCCGAGCAGCTTGATTATCTTCTCGTCGGTGGATATGATGTCGCCGACCGAATCATTGCCGCGATAGCAGCGCACTCCGTAGACGACCATGGGCGGAACTTCCACCACCGTGGCCGAGCTCACGACCTCCTGGCCTTTGGTCGGCGACTCGGTGTCGTCGACATATGCCACGTGGGCCATGCCTACCTTGTAGCCTGCGAAGCCCAGCACACGCTTGTCGCTGGAGCCCATCCAGCACACTCGCGCGTTCTGGCTGGTCGCCCTTTTCCTTGGCCTGTGGGCCATTGAACCCCGTCGGGGTCTCTTGAGGTCTGTCAATTTTCACACCTTACAATTTCCGCAACCAGCTAACAGCCAGTTTTGGGCCGCCTTTTCCTAAAAGGCGGATCGCGTAGCCCGTATGTGTTTTCAGGGAACACGTCCCCTACTACTAACGGGACTTCTGTAAATACAGAAGTGCAGGCTGTGCCTGCCGCGCCGGAAATAATTGGATGAGGAGGAGTATAAGAAGAAATATTTATAAAGATAGGTAAGAGCACACGGGAGGTCAGAACACACGGCAGGCCGGATTGTTACTATTTTTACGGCAATAGACGTAATACATGATTAACAAAACACAACCACCAAAAAACCCCTTCGACGAGCCTCCGACGTAGGATTTAGTGTTGTAATTGGTAAAAAAGCATGATTATAAATGTTGTCATACATATATTATCATGTCAATGGCAACCAGAACCCTATCACAACCCTTAGAGGAGGCAAAGCATGACCCTTAGGAGAACCTGTGGTCCGGACGGCGACGGAGCCGGTACGAATGATGGCCAGAGGTCCCCAGAGGAAAGAAGGGCTCGCCTGCAGATCAAAGAGGCACGCAGATTCAGGACGAGGGCGGCGCCTCTCGTGACCTGCGACCCCCAGGGGAAAAACGACACCATGAAGCTCGAGAACCGCCTCGGGGCGAACGTGGAGCCTGAGCTGAAGGACAAGGCCGAAGGGGCGGGAGACGGGGCGGCAGGGTGCATGACTGCGCTCAGCGACAAGTGCCACCTGAACCCCATAAGGCTGCTCGGCGGGGAGGACTGCGGAGACAATGCGATGCTCGCTTTTTCTGAATACATAGGCAATGCCATGGGCGATGTGGAAGCCGCCAATGCGAACGGGAAACTCGGCCTCTACCTGATGAGGGTCGCGCCCAGGTCTGATGAGGGCGTGATAGTCATAGGCGGCGCCGAACTGCCGGCCAACGCCGACATCCAGTTCGGGATGGCCCTGGAGATCGAGAGGGCGAACCTCGACATGAGCAAATACAAGTATACTGTGGAGGTCCAGAACGGCCATGGCAGGGAGACGTGCGAACTCGACCTGGATGCTTTCTCAAGGATACTGAAATACCCGGCGATGGTGAATGCGGGCCACTTCAAGATAGCCAGGCCCAGGGTACTCGGGTCAGATTCCGGGCCAGGGTTCATACTGGAAGATATAAGGAAGCTGGAGAACAGCGAGGCTGGTTTCTTCGAGCGCCTTCCGCAGGTCTACAGAGGGAACGGCGGGCTTCCCGAGGTGCGGACTCCTTTCAAAGGCAGCCTGCAGAGCAACGGGGACAGGAGGATGAACCGCGGGACTTTCGTCGAGATAAAGCTCCAGATGGAACCCGAGGACGCATCCGCATTCCTGCGCTTCACAAAAGACGTGAGGGACGGGGAGGGCAACCTGCTCGAGGCCGGGACCCGCAAAGGATTTGCGGAGATCTTCTCTTTGAGGGGCGGGATGAGATTCCTGAACACATTCTTCGGCAAAGCGAGGACCAACAGCGTGCTCACACCTATAGCGCATGCGATGGCTGACATACAGGACGCTGGGATAAACGTCGCCCCGGTTTCCAACGGCTACCTCCAGTACTGGCTGGACGCGCCAGACGGCATGTCCACTGCGGAGATGGTGGAAAGGGCGATAAGGGCGAGGATAAACAGCCAGATGGGAACCGATGACATGGGACGGATAGACACGGCATTCAAACCGTCCATCCTCACCATGGATGCCTCAGCCGTGGACCTTGACGAAGTGAGGGCCAGGTTCATACTCAAATCTCTCGGCAGATATTCCTACCCGGCCGAGGCGCTGGGAAGGGCGGATTTCGTCGTGAACTTCCTGGAGCATGTCAATATCGAAATCCAGGATGAGATATTCCAGGCCATGTCCATCGGGGAGAGCGGCGGGAGGAGGATGGCGCTCCAGAACACCGAGCAGGAACTGATAGATGATGTGAGGCATATATGCTCCATGAGGAGGACCATCAGGGACACCGAGGACTTCATCTGGACCCTCAGGAACGATAGTGAGCTGCCTGATAGCATAAGGGCCAAAAACAGTGCCATCGAAGAGGGATTCTGGAACTTCGCCCTTGAGAGGTATCCGAAGCTGTTCTATCTGCTCACAAAGAGGATACAGCAGGAGATGATGAGGGAACGGTCACTGGACGGAAGGGGCCGGGAATTCAGCGATTGCCACGCCGAGCTCCTTGTGGATTCCGTCTAAAGCAAGGACGGCCTCGTCATAGACTTGCCTGGCCATCCCGATGCTTTGCTCTGTCAATTGCCCCCTGACGGTCGGCTCAGTTGAATAACGGGTCTCCTTGAGGAGGGTATCAGCATAAACAGTCAGCTTCTCTGCGACCACTCCGACCCGCCGCATGGCATAGATATTGCCGTTATCCTGTGCAAGCCTGAAAAGCGTGCAGAGCGAATCATGGAATGCTGCTAGAAGCCTTGGGGAGACGGTTTCTGCATAGTAAGTCTCATCGTCGAGCTCCCCATAATGTTTCCTTGCGGCAGCATCGATGTATGCTTTGTTGGCCGGCCCCTCGACCTTGCTCCCTAGAGCTGATAGCTTGGCGGTCGTGAGGCCAGAGAACCTCCGAAGCGCAGTTTCAGGGTCCTTGAAAACGCGGCCGCGCTCTTTTTCAGCCAGGCGCTTGGCGAAAGCGCCGAGCGCTTGCTGGTTTCTCCGGACAGCGAACTCCCTTTTACGGATAACCATACGTATCCCCCACCTTTTCTACTTCCATAAAAAACCTCTCTTACACAAACCTTTGAGGCGAAACGTATTTAAAACGACTGCCGAATTTGCTATAAACAACCACTTTTTCAACTAAAACATGTCAATTATAGCCATATTCTAACACAAAAAGCGTGGAAAAAAGCGGACTATGAGATTGAAAACGGCTCACTGCTCCTCGTAGCTCTCATACACCAGGTCATTGAAGGAGTATGCGACAGGATCATCGGAGAATGCTCTCATGGCGTCATCCCCTGCGAGCAGGGAACCGCTCTCCGCCGAGAATGCGTAGGTGGAGCCGGACCAGCTGAATCTGACGAACGCCTTGCCGGATTTCGTGCCCAGCACCTTCGCGTCCTCGGATTCGAGCGAGCGCAGCAATGCCGCCAGCAGTATCGCCTTGTCCATGGATGTGCCCACCTTCAGCTCGTCCATCTCCTTGAATGTCATCCAGAAGGTGAAGGAGAATTCGCACGTACGTATCTGCCTTACGTATGCCATGGCCCGCTGGGCCGCAGTAAAGAAATGGGACTTGGGATCGTAAGGCACGATGTCGTTGAGCAGGCCATCGCGCATCTTCCTTATGAAATCGCTGTATGGGGATACCTGCTGCCGTATCTCGCTTATGGAACGGGACTCCTTCTCGGTTATCAGGTCCTTGTACCTGCTTATGACAAGCTTGTAGATGCCCAGCTTGGTGGCCGGGTCAAGTTCGTCTGCCATTGCAGCATAGAGAAGCCGGCGAAGGTATTTAACTTTTCCTAATCTAACCTTTATCGATGGTTTTTGAGATATTCACAGCCCTAGTGGCCTTTTTGGCTCTTGCCTATGCAGGCACCACAAGATTCCTGCAGGCCAAGCTCATGGACAAGAAGGCGCTCGAGGAGATGCAGACCGAGTCCAAACTGCTCAGCAAGGAATTCGACGAGGCCAAGAAAAGCGGCAACCAGAAGAGGATAGACGAGGCCATGAAGAAGCAGATGGATTTCCTGCCCAAGATGAACAAGGTGATGATGGGCCAGATGAAGATGATGTTCGTGGTGCTCGTAGTGTTCGCTGCATTCATGTGGGTGGTCGGCTACTTCGACCCGTCTGTCCAGGACGACATAAAGCTTATCATGACCGATGACGGGAACGGATGCGACCAGAAGGCAGGGGACGGCACCTATTCCGTATGCTACCATCTCGAAGGCACTAATTACGGCAAATGGACGGCCCTGGTCAAGGCTTTCAATGGCGGTGCTGAGATAGGCTCCAATGAGACGTACTTCATATACAAATCGGATGGCGCAGACACCTATGTGAATCCCGGGAAAGGCCAGCCGATAAGCGTGGAGACGGATAAGAAGACATACGAAAGCGGCGAGACAGTGGCGTTGCATGCATCGCTTGCCGGTGCGCGGGCAGATAACGTGCAGATGGTCCTGTCCAACGGCACCTATTTCAGCGTGGAACTGCCTTTCACCATACCGCTGTTCAACGTGAAGACGATATACCAGCCGTACTGGTGGTTCATATTCATCTCCATCATCGCGAGCCTCGGTTCTACGCTCGTGATGTCGGCCATACAGAAAGCGAAGGGAGGGGGCAAAGCAGGGGCGGAAAAGGTTTTGGTATGATAATCGCTATTTCGGGTTTGACAGGAAGCGGGAAGAACACATTGGGCGGGTTGCTCGCGAAGAAGCTCGGCTACAGGCTGGTGTGCCCGACATTCAAGGACCTTGCAGCCAGGGAGGGGATTCCGCTCATGGAGTTCCAGAAGAAGGCGACAAAGGACCCTGACATAGACAAGAAGTTCGATGCATTGCTGAAAGAGCAGGCCGCGGCCGGGAATTGCGTCGTCACGACCTGGCTCGGGGCCTGGATGACCAACGCGGACATACGCATAAAGGTGTTCGCGCCTCTTGAGACCCGGGCCAAACGGATAGCAGAGAGGGACAACATGGGCCTGAAGGAGGCCATCAAGCACGTGAAGACCCGCGATGACGACAACAGGAAGCGCTACATGAAGCTGTATAAGATAGACATCTATGATGACAGCGATTTCGATGCCTGCGTCAATGCCGGCATATATAATCCTGAACAGCTTCTTGACATAGTCCAGAGCATCATTGAGACGAAAGGCTGCTGATTCTTGATGTCAGGAGTGGAAGAGCTTATCCGGAACAGCGTTGTCGTGATAAACAAGCCGCCAGGACAGACCAGCCACGAGACAACCACTTTTGTGAAGAAGATAACAGGGGCTAACCGGTCAGGCCATGCAGGGACTTTGGACCCGGAGGTTTCAGGAGTTCTGCCTGTGGCGTTGGGGCGGGCGACGAAACTGCTTCGTTACATCGCAGGGAAGGAGAAATCCTATGTCGGGATAATGAAGTTCAAGGTGGTGCCGGCGAAAGCGGATGTCGAGGCGCTGTTCAAACAATTCACTGGCGAACTCGTCCAAACCCCACCAAAAATAAGCGCGGTGCGCAAAGTCGCTCGCAAACGCACGGTGTATAGTTTGAGGTTATTGGAGCTGGACGGGCGGTTGGCGCTTTTCGACACGCGGGTGGACGCGGGAACTTACATCCGAGCATTGTGCGTGGATATGGGAAAGAAGTGCGAAGGCGCTCGGATGGAGGAGCTTCGGCGGACCGCTGTGGGGAAGATAACAGAGAAGGAAGCGCATACCATGGAAGAGCTGATAGACGCGGTATGGCTCTATAGGAACAAGAACGATGGAAGCGCGCTGGAGAAGATGCTGCTTCCTCCCGAGCGATTTATCGATTTGCCTAAAGTGATGGTGAAGGAAACTGCATTATGGTCCATCAACACAGGAGCCCAGGTGATGGCCGCAGGAGTGGAACGGATGGACGACGGGATAGCAAAAGACGCGAGGGTCGCTATTTACTCGGACGGAAAGTTTGTCGGCGTTGGTATCGCGCAGATATCGAGCGATGAGCTTCCTGGCAAGGAAAGGGGAATGGTAGTGAGACTGGAAAGGGTGCATAAGTCCGGATAGAAAAAAATCACGGCTCATTGGCCGGGCATACCATCTCCGGGTCAGGGCATTTTTGATTTTCTCCTGGGCAGTCTGAGCAGGCAAACATCTCCTTTTCCTTGCAACAGCAGGTCGTGGTGCCTGCTGCGTTCGATTTTGTATAGAACTTGCTGTATATGCAGGTCGTGTAGCAGGTTGTCGAACCCTCGTGGGCAGCAGCCTGGCATTCCGAGGCGTCAGAATAACCGCTCCCAAGACTCTGGCCGTATCCCTGGGAGCTGCAGTAGGCAGGGCAGTCAATCGTAGGCGGCATGCAGTCGGAATCAGAAGAGCACTCGTTCGAGCCGGCGCCAGACACCACGATGCATGTCCCATGCACGGAGTCGCACTCGGCATGGGTTGTTGTTTTAGCTACGCACCGGCAGCTGGAGCCGCACTGTTCATCGGAAGCGCAGGCAGAATCATCTGTGCCGTCACACTCTTCTGTGCCTTCCCGGTCATTGTTGCCACAGTGCTGGTCCGGAGTGGTATGAACGCATTCGCACTCATGGCAGTATTCATCGCTACCGCATTGCGAGTCAGATTCGCATTCCTCGCCAGTCTCGACCTTGGAATTGCCGCATATGTCTAATTGCTCGATCTCGGTTTCAACCACGCATTGGCATGAAGAGCAGATTTCCCCTTCCATTGGGCAGGCCTCGGTGTAACGGCTGCCTGGGTCGCATTCTTCAGGCGCCGTCACCACCCCATCGCCGCAGACCCCCTTCTTCTCGATGCACTTGCACGTCGGGGGATCGCAAACCTCCGGCCACGGGCAGGTGTCAGGGAAGCTTATCGGGTTTCCGGCGGCATCCTTTGGCTGGTAGAAACCGAAGCCCACATCGCACTCCTCATTCCCTCCGCCCGGAGTGTTGGGGGTCGACACATAACCATCGCCGCAGCGTGGTGTCACTGTGCGGCTTTCCTTGCAGAAACACCCTTCAGGATCGCAGATATAGTTGGGGTTAAGCTGCTTGCAGTCATCAATGCATAGCATGCCTGCCTGGTATTTGCCTGCCGGCGTATTCGCGGTCAGCGTGTTATTCGCGCAGGAGCAGCTTTTGTTGCCGGGCGGTGTGACGGTCACGTTCTGCTTGCATATGCAAGGGGGGATCTGGCAAATATCGCCTGGCTTGGGACATGGCTTGCCTATCTCGCATTCCTCAAACCAGTCAAGAACGCGGTCTCCGCAGTATGGGTCTGGCTCTGGATAGCACATGCAGTCGAACCAGCATGTGTCAGCCGGGTTGAGACAGGCTATGCCTATCTCGCACTGCTCAGGCACCTGTATCACCCCATCCCCGCAGAAAGGTTCGGTGGTCTTCTTCAGCTCGCGCATGGGTGTGACGGCAGGGTTGCGGTCATAGGCGCTGCCAAGAGAAGGGTCAAGCCGTACTGGGTTTGCCCACCCGTTCTCGTAATATGAATAGTATATCTCCCCTGGCTGGGTGATCTTCGTCCACCATACCACCAGGCCTACGGTCCGGTTCCTTATGAATGTGAGTGAAGCCCGGTCATCATTTTCATTGAGGCCGGATATGAGGAGTTCTGCTGCAGGGGCATTCACATTGGGTTGATGATATAGGTCACCCGCCCTGGTGAATGCGCCATTTGCCCCATCGCTGGAATTATAGGCGTCATCAGGCATCGTACCGGCTGACAGGTTTTGCGGGCTGCTGCCGAGCCTGGCTGAATAGACCTTGCCGCCTGTGCCTGGCCACACGACCGTGACCTCTTTCTTTCCCTGCGCTGCAGCTATGCCGGTCCTCTGGTTCGTGGGCACGCTGTTGTCCAGCACAGCATCATCTGAAATCCTGGCAGGGCGCGACCAGCTGGCGATGCCATATCGCGCTGCATAGGCGCTCGTGGTGCTGCCATTGGTTCCAGTGAGCACCAGATAGTAGCCGCGGTCGTATTCGCTGTATGCCAGTTCAGGAAGCGAGATGGCAGTCAGACCGCTTGTGTTCAGTTTTTTCGGAGTGCTCCAGTTTTTTCCCTGGGTATAGTATGAATAGGAGAGGGAGTCGCCTTCACTGACCCAGACGACCAGCGCATTTCCGTACGGGTCCACAGCAACGGTCGGATCGCTATCACTGCCACCGCTGCTCAGCCTTGTGGGGTTTGCCCACGCGGAATTCTGCCATGTTGAATAGTATATGGTGCTGCCGCCCTTTGCCTTGGACCATACCGCGACTGCGAAGGTGTTGTTGGAAGAAACGTCGGGATCCTGGTCGTCACCGTCATCGCTTGCTATCGGTGCTGAGACGCCGCTGCCAGGCGTGTACCATTTTTTGGCATCATGGTCCCATACAGAGTACCATATGTCCCAGGTAGCATCCTTATGCTGCCAGACTGCTATCGCATCTGCTTTCTGCGTCTCCCACTGGATGCAACCGGTCAGAGACAATGACAAAAAAACGAGTGCAAGCGCCCAAAGAACCATGCAGTTTTTTCCTAAAAATGACAACATTCCACCGCAGGTGATGCGCAGGGCATGATTAAGAATCTTTGTCAGATGGCGAAGTCAGATTTCTATGATTTCCATATCCTTCAGCGATTTCTCAACGACTTCATCAATCCTTATTTCGTCTTCCATCTTCTTCGCGATGTGCAGCGGCACCCTGGTGCAGGGACTTTTATGGGCAACCAGCGAACAGCAGTCCTTGTACGGCTCTATGGAGATGTCGAATGTCCCGATTTTCATGGCCAGGTCAACTATCTCCTGCTTGTTGAATCCGATTAAAGGGCGATATACAGGGAGCTGGGACGCTTCATCGGTGGCCAGGAGGTTCTCTGCTGTCTGCGAAGCAACCTGCCCTATGCTGTCCCCTGTGATTATGCCGTGATAGCCATGCTCCTTCGCGAGCCTGTTGGCGAGATGGATGATGAACCTGCGGAAAACGACAAGCTCGTTCCTAGGTTCCATGGACAGGGTCTTCTTATAGAATTCCGTGTATGGGACAGCGAACATGCGCAGCTTTTTCGGGGAATACTCGCGCAATGTGCGCAATATCCTGACCATCTTCGACTTCCCCACGTCCTTGTTTTCAGGGAACTGGTGGAGGTGCAGGAAATCCACCTCGCAACCCCTCTTCATCATCAGCCAGGATGAGACAGGCGAGTCTATGCCTCCTGACAGAAGCGAGATCATCTTTCCGCTGGAGCCGACAGGCAGGCCGCCAGGGCCCTTTATCCTCTCGAAGGATATCAATACCTCGCTTTCAAGGACGTCTATGAAAATCGTCTTTTCAGGGTTTTCCAGGTCCACAGTGCATCCGGCTTTCACCAATGCGGCTCCGACCTGCTCGTTTATCTGCTGGGAGGTCAGCGGAAATCCCTTGTCCGAGCGCTTGGCCTCCACCCTTATGGAATGTTTGATGAGGTCTGCAGAGTTGGCGAGGACTACGCTTTCTATGTCCTTGATGTCTGGTTTGGCCGGGATAGATATCGTTATGCTGTCTATTCCGAAGGTCCTTGTGAGCGCTCTCTTCACCGCATCTCCATCCGGCTCTTTCTCAGATGAGAACAATATCCTGCCGCCCCTCTTCTGCGCCCTGAATGAACCGAGCGGGGCCAGGCTGGCCAATGCGTTCCTCACGAGCTGGTTCTCGAAGAGGCGCCGATTTCCGCCCTTGGTAGTGACTTCTGAGAATGAGATAGATATAAGCAAGATAGCACCGTAGGTAATAGGAAGGGAAATAAATAAAAAAGAGGGATTAATCGCAGACCTGCTTCTGCACCAGCTGCTGCGTCGTGACGTTCTGGCACTCGGTCTTCGTCCTCGTCTCCTGGTGGCAGTCGTCCACTACGGCCTTGTCAACCAGGGCAAGATGGCATACCGCGGAGCTTATGGGGTAACTGACCATATATATCTGGTAGAAGTCGAAGGTCGCGGTCTGGTTCGGGCCGATGGTCTGCGAAATCGGTTCCTTGTTGAAACCGAATGCACCGATGGTGAAGTTGGCAGCCACTGTCCATGTGCCGGTCGCGGTCAGGTCCTTGTTCTCTATGGCCCATACGCACCTGGTCATGGCCTTGGAGCATGTCTGGCATTCGCCCAGGTCATGGCCCACGCAGGGGCCGTCAGCCACGCACAGGTTCACGCTGGGCAGCTCGACTACGGTGAATGGAAGCTCCCTCTCGCCGCATACCTGCTCGGTGTATGACACCGGACCGCATTCCTCTGTGACGACGGGAACGTATTCGTCCACCATCCTGCACGTCTCCTCATGGGTAGGCGGTGTGGGTTGCGGTTCTGGAATCACCTCTTGGGGCGGAGAAACGCAGCCGGCTAGCAATAGTATCGCGAAAATTCCTGCCAATATGAAATATCTCAAATGGGTCACCTCTGGGATAAGTATTCTTGATATGTTTATATACGTTTCTGGGAGGCCGGTGAGGGATGGGAACGGCCGTTTGACGCGGATTCTGTTCTGGGAGTAAGGAAAAAATCGCCGACGGAGAGATTTGAACTCTCGATCCACAAGGGAACACGCTTGCGCTTTTTGGTAAAAAGCGCCCAAAAACGGGCTACTGATTGCCAAAAATTCCAGGCTTACGCCAAGATACGGGACCGGGAACCCGGAACCGGAAACTCTTGTGTGCGCACTACCAGATTGCACGCAATGCGGGCAAATCCTGGACGGGACGCCGTCCAGGGCTTTATGCGACGTCGGCGTGAAAACATTTGCATCACAGTAGCCGGCGGCCAGCGAACGGTGCGCCGTTCGATTGGACGTCGGCTAAAGTAAGATTAGCTAGGTGCCCCTAGATTTTTAATATGTGACGCCGAACTAATTTTGGGAGGTCTTTCCAATGTCGCTCAAACAAACAGACAGCGCAGTGTATGGACTGATAGAGAAGGAGACTGAGTACCAGAAGAAGACGCTCAGGCTCATCGCTTCAGAGAATTATGCCAGCAAGGCGGTCATGGAAGCCACAGGCTCCATCCTCACCAACAAATACGCTGAAGGTTATCCTACCAAAAGATATTATGCCGGCAACAGGTATGTTGACGAGATAGAGCTTCTCGCCATAGACAGGGCCAAGAAACTCTTCAACGTGGGCCATGCCAATGTGCAGCCCCATGCAGGCGCATCCGCCAACATAGCCGCGTTCTTCGCATTCCTGGAAGTTGGCGACAAGTTCATGGGCCTTGACCTGGCCAACGGCGGCCATCTCACCCACGGCTCCCCTGTCAATTTCTCAGGCAAATGGTTCAGGCCCACGGCTTATACTGTGGATAAGAAGACCGAGGCGCTTGACTATGACGCCATAAGGAAGCGGGCAATCGAGGAGAAACCCAAGCTCATCATATGCGGCTACACCGCATACTCATTGATAATAGACTTCAAGGCTTTCAGGGAGATATGCGACGAGGTGGGCGCAGTGATGATGGCTGACATAAGCCATTTCGCAGGGCTCATGGCAGGAGGAGTCTATCCGTCCGTTGCGCCATACGCAGATATCATAACCACGACCACCCACAAGACGCTTCGCGGCCCCCGCGGTGCAATGATCATGTGCCCGGAAAAGAACGCCCAGAGGATTGATAAGGCGGTCTTCCCGGGAATGCAGGGAGGCCCGCTGGAGAACGTGATAGCCGCCAAGGCGGTCTGCTTCCACGAAGCTGCGCAGCCTGAGTTCAGGACCTATGCGGCCCAGGTGGTGAAGAACGCCAAGGCACTGGCAGACGAGTTTATGGCGCACGGCCTGAGATTGGTGGCAGGCGGCACAGAGACTCACCTTGTGCTGGTGGATCTCACACCCAAAGGCATCACAGGCAAGGAAGCCCAGATGGCCCTGGAGGAAGCAGGAATCATAACCAACAGGAACACAATACCATTCGATACACGCAGTCCGTTCATCACGAGCGGATTGCGCGTGGGCAGCGCCGCGCTCACCACCCGCGGCATGAAGGAGAGCGACATAAGGCATGTCGGCTCCATGGTGGTGAAGGTCATAGAGAACCCGAACGATAGCGAGCTGAAGCTCAAGACAAGGAAAGAGGTCGAGGAACTGTGTGACAGGTTCCCTATATACAGGTGATATGATGTCTATAGTGGATTATGGGGAGTACAAGGGCAACAGGCTGATAATACTGAAAAGGGACGAGGACGACAAATTCCCGTTCAGCTTCGGCAAGACCAAGGCCAAGCTCATCGTGGAGAATTTCGAGGCCATAAAGAAATTCGCTGAAGAAGAATAAAAAAGAAATCAGCGGCAGCACGAGCATGT
>JACCLH010000024.1 GCA_013425375.1 Microcaldota archaeon
TGAAGACATCCTTGAGTATGGCGCTTCCCAGGAGAGGACCGGTCAGGAAAACGATGAGATTTATATGGAGCAGCTCTTTCAGGCCTGCCGCATCCTTATCCCTTACGAAGAGCAATACTGCCTGCACCATAGAGAATATTATCACTGCGATGACAGCGAGTATCTGCGAGGAGCTTCCGAGCGCCACTGCTGCAAAGCTGATGCCTGCAAGCACAGGGAACTTCATGCCTCCTTTTTTCAATGAGAGGATATACATGGCGAAGAAGAATGTCAATGCGAAGAAAGCGTAAGGCTGGACTTCCTGCTCGCCTGCCGTGAGCTTGTAGATGAACGTCGGCACGAAAGCGGCGATGCCTGCCGAGACGACGCCCCATTCCCTGCCGGCCGCGGCAGATACGAGCAGGTATATGAAGAAGATCGCCAGGACCGCGGCTATTGGCGGGTACATGGAGGCAATGACGGCCAGAAGCATGTTGTTGTACTCTCCGCCGGAACTGTAGAGCGAATACCAGGTGGCTTCAAGATAGGAGAGGGCCGGGATGATGCGGTGGTTGACCTCCACCTCAGGATACCATGATGTCTGGTCGTTCCATGGGTTCTCGCCCATTGTGAGGAGCTGCTGGGCAGTGTCAGTGTAGAAGTAGGGGTCCAGCTCCTGGAAGACAGGGCTGTAGGTGCTTATCCTTATCATGTAACCGCTGACAATCAGCAGGAGGAGGCAGATGGCGACGCCATAGGTTTTCAGGGCGGCCATCGGAGTCTCTGGCAGCGCCAGGTTGAGACCTTCCTTGGGCAGTCTGATGCCCTCGTAGGCGCGGCTGATGAACAATGCCGCGATAGCCATGATATAGAGCGCTGCCACAGACACGAGCGCTATGGTGTAGCTGAATTTCACTCCGAGCACTAGGTAGAGGATGAATGGGATGAGCGGAAGCAGGATGATGCCAAGGCCGAAGCCGATGAAAAGCTTCTCCAGCTTGGTCAGCTCCTCTTTCCTCAAAAGAGAGAAAGACAGTATGGCGCCAGGCAACAGGCTGGAGAGTGCCAGCCAGGCTATGAATAGCGGTAGTTCAAACGAGACAAACACAAAGCCACCAGATTTTCAGAGATATTCAAGGTCGCCAGAGTTTCCTGCCTCCGCAGCTTCCGGACTGGCACCTTTTCCGAGTATGTAAGGCGATTTCACGCCTGTGATTATGGCTGTTATCCTAATCGAATCCTTGAGCGTGGGGTTTATCCTTGCGCCCATCTTGACATTTGCGCCCTCATCAAAGCTCTGGGTGAGGAGCTCTCCTGTCCGGATGGCATCTCCCAAGCTCAGGTCCGGCCCCCCTTCCAGGTGGATGAGGCATCCCTTGGCACCTTCATAGTTCACGTCCAGGAGCGGATGCTCCAGCGTGTCCTTGACGACGGTCTCCACCTTGTCATGGCCTGCGCCGTTGCCGAGCGATATCATGGAAAGCCCGCCGCCCTGCATCACAGTCTTGACATCTGCATAGTCAACGTTTATCAGGCTCGGGAACATGATTGTGTCGGATATTCCTGTGACCGCCCGTGTCGTGATTGAGTCGGCCATCTCGAAAGCCTTGGTCACCGGCAGGTTCGGCACATAGGAAGCGAGGCGGTTGTTGTCTATCACGACCACTGTGTCACAGACCTTCACCAGCTCCTGGAGCGATGCCTGGGCCTTCTTCAGCCTCACCCTTTCCAGGGCGAACGGGTAGGTCACCATGGCCACGACGATGGCGCCCTGCTCCTTGGCCAACTGGGCGACTACCGGTGCCGCTCCGCCTCCGGTTCCTCCGCCCATGCCTGCGCATATGAAGACGAGCTCGTTCTCGCCTATCTCCTTCCTGAGCATGTCATGGTCCACTTCGGCGCACTTCTTGGCGATGTTGACGTCGCCACCTGCGCCCAGCCCGCGCGTGATGGTCTTGCCCAGCAGGATTTTCTTGTGCGCGCCGACCATGTTGAGGTGCTTTCCGTCTGTGTTTATCGCAATGGTCCTGGCGCTTTTTATGTTGTTCTGGAATATCCTGTTCACGCAGTTGCATCCTGCGCCTCCGACGCCCAGAACCGCTATGCGGATGCTTGAGCTTTCCATATCGGCAGGCTTGGCTGCGGCCTCATCCTCAGGCTGCTGCTCGCCCCCTTCCTTGGCAGCTTTTATGATGTCATCGAACATCGTCGTTCCCCCGCAATTCAAAGAGCGATATGATTACCGAAGAAAAGAATATATAGCTGTCGCAAAAAGGCGATGGCCCAAAAAGTGCAAGGCGCTTTTGGACAGTCAAGAACGATACGTCGTTCTTGCCACAGCAAATGGCAAGCCCGGCTTGCCATAAACGCGCCGACATTTTTCGGCGATTTATAAGGATGATGGATAGACGTCGGAGGAGAAATATAATGGGGGGTTACCACCAAAACCAAAAGGAGGGATGGGTGGGTGGAATGGTGGCCCCCGCCATATCAGTTGTACTGATTCATCATCTCGTTCATCATATCATCCCAAGAGCAAACCCGGCCGGACGTAGCGAATTTGGAATCGTCAGGCAGCCACGGAACGCAGTTTATCTGTGTTGGCGGGACATCGCTGTAATCGGGCAGTTCAGACGGGCCTTCTTCAGGGGTGGTTTCCTCGCTCACGATTTTTATCCAGTCGCATGATGTGCCCGGTGGATATTTCTGGCCTTCGCAGCCGGAATAGGTAGTATCACCTTTTATTATGGTTATCATCTTGGAGCACTCCTCGGTATCTGGAATTGACATTTCATTACGCAGTTCATTCTCGTTTTTCATATAGATCTTCACTTGTGTGGTCTGCTCCTGGAAGGTCATCGTCATGTCGCACTGCAGCGGGATACCCAGCGCCATGAGCTCCTCGTAGGTCTTGTCTGTGAGATCGTTCCCGCCTGCCTGGCCACCGCCGCCCTGCTGACCGCCTGTGCCGCCTGTACCACCAGTGCCGCCAGTCTCGCCCCCAGTTGTTCCGGTGCCACCTGTGCCTGTGCCTCCGCCGCTGACACCTGTTCCGCCGGTTCCACCAGTGCCGCCGGTGCCACCATCGCTGATTCCGCCGTTTGTTCCGGTGTCGCCGGTCTCACCGGTAGGACCTCCACCAGGCAGAGCGCAGCAACCCAACAAAAGAATGCTTATTGCCAGAACCAATATTATGCCTCGCCCAAACATAGTCTTGCAATCAATATTAAGCTTTAAAAAGCTGATGTGAAGGATGGACCGAAATCTGCAGATGTACCGAAGCGTCACTGTTTTTATTTGTTGCAAGGCCACTCTATATGGTTAGTATGATAGAGACCACCATGTTCGGCAGGAAAATGAAGAATCCACTTATCCTCGCTTCAGGCGTGCTCGGGATGACAAAGGCCAGCCTGGAGACAGTATGCAAGAACGGCTGCGGCGGAGTGACTACGAAATCCCTTACCCTCGAACCGCGGAAAGGCCATGAGGGACCGAACATCGTGGAGACTGAATGCGGCATGCTGAACGCCATGGGATATCCGAACCCGGGGATAGAAGCCGGCCTGAAGGAATTCTCAGGATGGAAGCGCAGCGAGCCCATGATAATCAGCATAGTCGGCAAGGATGAGAAGGAGTTTGGAACCTTGGCGGCTAAGGTGGAGGAAGCGCAAAACGCGAAACCCAAAACCGGAAACCCGCTGCTGGGAACCACTGCGCTCGAAGCAGTCATCTCCTGCCCGCATACGCCAGGCTATGGCGTGATGGCAGGCCAGGGGACCCCGGAATCAGTGACAGCGATAACCAATGCGATAAAAGAGAAGACCAAACTGCCGCTCATCGTGAAACTGTCCCCATCTGTGCCTGGCGAGGTGAAGGTGGCTGAGGCTGCAGAGCAGGCAGGGGCAGATGCGATAAACATGGGCAACTCGCTCGGTCCGGGCATGAAGATAGACCTTTCAAGGAGAAGGCCTGTGCTCGGCTTCGGCATGGGCGGGCTGAGCGGCCCTCCGATAAAACCCATAGCTGTCCGGTGCATATATGACATCTACCAGGCAGTGGACATACCGATAATAGGGACAGGCGGGGCGACAACAGGCGAGGATGCCATAGAGATGCTCATGGCAGGCGCAGGGTTCATAGGGGTCGGGACCGCAGTATATTATAGAGGCCCGACAGTGTTCGGAGAGATGGCAAAGGAGATGGAAGTCTGGATGAAGAAGAATGGCTGCAAGAGCGTAAAAGAGCTGATAGGTGCCGCCCATGTGTGATTCCAAGATAAAAAATCCGATGAGAACAGCTTCGGTGAAGAAGACAAGCGAGGAGAACTACAGAGTGAAGACGCTCGAGCTGGATGCTGAACTGGATGCGCAGCCGGGTCAGTTCATAATGGTGTGGATGCCTGGCAACGGTGAAAGGCCGATAAGCATAGGCAATGACGAGCCGCTGACCATATCGGTCGCGAATGTGGGTAAGGTTTCCGGGGCGATATGCGGACTCAAGAACGGAGACGCGCTTTCCTATCGCGGGCCTTTGGGAAAACCATTCACGCTACCGAAACCGGAAACTGGAAACCGAAAACGCATACTGTTGGTGGGTGGGGGATATGGCGTTGTGCCGTTGCATTTCCTTGCGAAAACAGCGAAGAAGGCAGGCGTGGAAGCCATAGCTGTGATAGGTGCGAGGAACGAACGCGATATAATATATGACAAGAAGCTGGGCCAGTGGTGCGGGAAGGTGCTGGTGACCACGGATGATGGTTCGCGCGGCAAGAAGGGTAATGTGATGGTAGAGGTGGAGCCGCTGCTGGCCGGTGGAGGCGTCTCATGTGTCTATGCCTGCGGGCCTGAGAGGATGATGGTGGCAGTGACGCAGGCATGCAAAGCGAAGAAGGTGCCGTGTCAAGTCAGTTTGGAGAGGTATATGAAATGCGGCATGGGCGTGTGCGGCTCCTGCGACCTGGGCGGAAAGACCTGCTGCAGGGACGGGCCGGTGTTCTCAGGGGATGAGGCCCTGGTTATGGCTGAGTTCGGCAAGACGAAACGGAACGCCACCGGAAGAATGGAACCGCTCTGAATTTCTCTGAATTTTTTACCAAAAAACTGGTAGCTACTTATAAATAGGTTGGCTGCGCATTTACAACGCTGATTTTATGGGCATGTATGAGAGAGCCGCAGAGCGTCTGAAGAAGGGCGGCATGGTGGTCATCTACGACGGCGACGAAAGGGAAGGCGAGGCCGACCTGATCATCCACGCCCAGAACGCAAGACCCGAAACCATCGAAACCCTGAGGAAGGACGCCGGTGGGCTGATATGCCTGGCCTTGGACAAGGCAGTGGCAGAGAGGCTCGGGCTGCCTTTCTATACTGACATACTCGCAGCATCAAAACATCCAATCGCGAGAATGGAATGCAAGAAGACCGCATACGGCGATGCGCCTGCCTTCGCGATTCCTGTGAACCACAAGGGCGTTTACACCGGCATCACAGACAACGACCGCTCGCTAACGATAACAAAACTCGCCGAACTCGCGCGGGACGTAGATAGCGCACCGAACGCAAAATCCCACTTCATGGAGGAGTTCTACTCTCCCGGCCATGTTTTTCTGCTGATTGGGCGCGGGATTGAAAAACGGCATGGACACACCGAACTTTCGCTCGAGCTGGCGGGAATGGCCGGACTGCCGGGCGCGATGGTCCTCTGTGAGATGCTCGGCAAAGGGAACGCCCTGCCCAAGGAGAAGGCGAAGGCCTATGCCAAGAGGAATGGGTTGATATTCATTGAAGGCAAGGATATCATAGGGAGGCGAAGAGAATGAAAATCGGCATTGTTGATACGACTTTCTCACGCGTGGATATGGGAGCGATAGCCCTTGACGAGCTGAAGAAGAACCACGGCGACGTGGAGATTGTCCGCAGCACTGTCCCTGGGATAAAGGACCTGGCAGTGGAATGCAAGAAACTGCTGGACGGGGAACCGGAAACAGGAAACCGGATGCGGAATGCCGGCTGCGACATCTGCATGGCTTTAGGTATGGTCGGCGGGGCCCCTGTTGATATGCAGTGCGGCCATGAGGCCTCTTTGGGCATCCAGCAGGCGAAGCTGATGACCGGAAAGCATATCGTAGAGGTGTTCGTGCATGAGAACGAGGCCTGGAGCGAGAAGGAGTTCGTTGGGATATGCGACAACAGGATAAGGAAGCATGTGCGCAATGCTGTCCTGCTGGTGAAGGATCCCCAGGCGCTCGTGAAGAACGCTGGCAAGGGTGTGCGGCAGGGCAAGGCTGATGAAGGGCCCATAGGCAAGGGCAGACCGATGATGGTCGGCATAGTGGTGTCTTTATTCAACAAGGACATCACCGAGGAGATGGGCGCAAAGGCGATACAGGTAGTTGAGGCTGCAGGCGGCAGGACAAAGCTTCTCACTGTGCCTGGCGCTTTTGACATACCGCTGGTGGCAAAGAAGCTGCTGATGGACAAGCAGGTGGATGCTGTGATTGCGCTCGGCGCGGTTGTCAAGGGCGAGACAGCGCATGACGAAGTGGTGGTTAAGGCCGCGGCCCGCAAGCTCTCTGACCTGTCCCTGGAATTCAGGAAACCGGTCACATTAGGCATAATCGGGCATGGCGCGGATTGGGAAGAGGCAGAGGAAAGGGCTGAAGACTACGCTGAACGGGCGGCCGTGGCTGCCATAAGCCTTGTGAAGACATTGAGGGGAGAGGATGAAGCTGAAGAAGAAGGCTGATGCGTTCCTGCCGACACGTTTCGGGAAGTTCAGGGTTTTCGCTTTCGTGGAGGATGGAGGCAAGGAACACCTGGCGCTGGTGCGTTGCAGCCATAGGCCGCATAAAAGCATCCCGGTGCGGGTGCATTCCAGGTGCCTGACCGGAGACACGCTCACATCGCTCAGGTGCGACTGCAGGGACCAGCTTGAGGCATCATTGAGATACCTTGAGAGGAAGAAATGCGGCATGCTGATATATCTGGATCAGGAGGGTAGGGGGATCGGACTCGCCAACAAGATAAGGGCTTATGCATTGCAGGACAGGGGGATGGACACCATAGAGGCCAATGTCCATCTGGGATTTGGCGAGGACCTGAGGGACTACTCTGCTGCTGCGGCAATCCTGAAGTATTTCAAAGTGAAGGATATCTCCCTGCTCACAAACAACCCCAAGAAGATAAAGGACCTGGAGAAGCACGGCATCAGGGTGGTTGAGAGGATTCCGCTTGTGACCAAGATGAACCGGTACAACAGGAAATACCTTGAGACCAAAAGAAAGAAGATGAAGCACCTGCTCTAGCTTGGCAACGCGAGGAAGGATTCCGGCACATTATCTGTGAAATATGTGAGCTTGGTCTCCTGTTCTGCTTGCATATAGCCACCGGGGGCGTAATTGAATCTGTAGATGCCTGTCAGGTCCAGGGTGAGCTTCCTTAAGACGATGATCCCTGTCGCCTCGTCAAGGCATTCCTCCACCGGGCCCCTCATGCGGGAAAGTCCCCATAGGAGCGCTTCCTGGTCTTCGGTGAGGGTTGTTGAGACAAGAATCGCATCCGCATACGTCTTGTTGCCGCTTATCAGGAAATCCTGGCACCCGAAGCCGTTGATTTCCATGGGTCCGATGCGGTCTATCTGGATGAGCCGGCCCATATCCACTGAATCAGGGAGTTTTGTCCTGCCGAAATAGGCGCACCCCACCCTCATGCTGTCGAGCATGGAGTAATAGGCCTCTGCATCCTCTTCTGTGAACACGTGCATGGTGCAGTTGGACGCGCAGTTGTAGATGCGACCGTCCTTCCAGATTGTGGTCTTCTGGCCGCTGCTGTTCATCACCACCTTCTTCATCCTCTCACCGCGGAGATAGGTCTTGGTGGTCTGGTTGAAATCGAACGGTGCGAGGAGCGACTGGGCAGCCGCCCTTTCCTCTGGGGTGTCAGGGACGATGCCATAGAATTTCCCCTGGGAAAAGTCGTCTGTCACTATGAGGAAATCACCTTCCAGTGTAGCGCAGGAGAGGTTCTTCATATCATAGTATTTCCGCATGTCTTCTGGCATCTGCTCTACTGTGGGCTCCTCGGTCAGATTGATGTCCGCTCCGCTTACATTCTGAGGCGTGATATTCAGCTGGGGAAGTGTGATGGATGGAAGGGTTATGGCGCTGAAGTTGGTTGATGAGAATATATCGATGAGTCTGGTGCCCAATGAGACAAGGGCATAGATGGTGAGCGCAAGGAATATCACGAAAAGGACAGCGACAATGACCGTGACCGTGGATTCACGCATGACGGGATTGCTTGGACAATGATTAAAAGATTGTCAGTGCTCGGGGGCTTTATTGCGCGCTCCTGTCAGGCTCTGGCTTTGGCACGTTCCTGAAATCTGCAGGTACGCTGCGTTTGGCTTCAGACCGGTTTTTCGGTTTCAGGGCTAGGTCGAAGAGCCTGACATCCCCTAAGCTTCCGGCATGCATCAGAGAAGTGGTCGCAGGATCGTTGGAATCCGGCTCGCATGGTGGTCCCCTCGCAGTTACCCTGACCGCCAGCCGGAACGGTTTTGCTGCCATATGATTACCCGCCTGCACCACTCACTGTTGTAATATGTATAAAAAATATGCGGTAAAAGACAGTTCGATGGACAGATTCATGCGGCTCGCGTTCTCGCTCGCGAAAAAAACAAATCCCTACCCGAACCCGCGCGTGGGCGCGGTGCTGGTTAAAGACGGGAAGATCATCGGGACAGGATACCATAGGAAAGCAGGCATGCCGCATGCAGAGGTAGAAGCCATCGAGGATGCGAAAAGGAATGGCGGACGTGGCGATGCGGTGAAAGGAGCAACGCTTTACGTGACGCTGGAACCCTGCTCGCACACCATGAAAAGGACAGCGCCGTGTACCGAGGTGATAATATCGCACGGGATAAAACGCGTTGTTTATGCGATGAAGGACCCGAATCCTTTGGTGGATGGAACGAGCGTATTGCGACAAGCTGGAGTGGCGGTTGTCGGGCCGACTGATGAGAAGGAAACGAGGCGGATAAACAGGCGCTATCTGGCGAATATCATGAAGAAGCCTTTTGTCGTGATGAAGATGGCCATGAGCGCTGATGGCAAGACAGCGACCAGGACAGGCGATTCCAAATGGATAACAGGGAAGGAAGCAAGGGAATATGTCCATAGGATGCGCGCCTCGTTCGATGCTGTGATGGTCGGCGCCAACACTGTCATCATGGACGACCCGGAACTCACGACCCACAACTCCAAACCCGCAACTCGCAATCCAAAACCCACAACCCGTAACCCGAAACTCACGAAGCGGAATCCGTATCGCGTGATTGTGGATGGCAGGTTGAAGATACCGCTTGACGCGGAAGTGCTGCGGAATCATGACGGGAAGACGATAATAGCCGCTTCAGAGAAAGCTCCGGAAGACAGGATAAGAAAAATAGCGGACGCGGGACGGGGGGTGCGGATTTTTGTGTGCGGGAAGAAAGATGTTGATTTGTCTTGTTTGGTTTCCGCCTTAGGCGCAATGGGCATGAAGAGGATACTCATAGAAGGCGGCAGCGAGCTGAACGCCAGGGCGCTGGATGCTGGTATAGTGGACAGGGTGCATATCTTCATCGCTCCGAAGATAATAGGGGGAATGGATGCCAAGCCGGTGGTCGGCGGGCTCGGAATCGCGAGGATGAAGGACGCAATGCGGCTGTCCGGCATGAGGATAAAGCGGCTGGGGCCGGACATCCTGATTGAATACGACGTCGGGCAGAGATAGCCACAGCATTTTTAAACCAATTCCCTCATTTAAAGAAACGACCAAACGCTCATTTTGACTTCTGTGATGACATGGCTGACGAAGAGGAGCTGAAGACCAAGATAGAAGAGCTTGAGAAGAAGAAATCCGAGCTCATCGAGCGCATCAAGCAGCTCAACCGCAGGATAAGATACAAGAAATACGAGCAGAAGGCCCTCCAGCCGTTCCTGGAGCAGACCAGGGATGTCCAAATCGCTCCCTTGAGGAAGCAGAAGAGGGCGTTGGATTTCAGGATATCGACCGCAGCCTACACCCCTAAGATGGAAAAGGACCTGATAAAGCATCTCAGGAAGGTGGACGAGCAGCTCGACAAGGTGAAAGAGGTCGAGCGGGCGAGAAGGAAGATAAGGTACGTGGAGCAGGACATAACCGAGGGCGAAGGCGAAATAGTCAAGATAGAGACCGAGCTCAAGGCCATAAGGGACGAGCTCAAGAAGCTCTACGACGAGATGAAGACCATAAGGATAAGCGCCAGGAAGTTCGCTGCCGCCCAGGCTAAGGCAGAAGAGGACCTGGTGGCCCTTGGCGATCTGGCCCTGATAGAGAAAGAGTGACCTAGAGCTGTTTCATTGCGTCTTCTACTATTTTTCCATGGTCAGTGCATAGTTTGGGCAATGCTGTGAGTTCGAACCATCGTGCTTCTCCGGCATCATCCCCTGCTTTGACCTGGCCACCAATGCGCCTCATAAGATAGGCCGCGGTGATTATGCCTCGCGGATCCCTTTTGGGGTCTGAATAGATTCCTGTGAGCTTCACCGGCTCCACATCAAGACCGGTCTCCTCTTTCATCTCTCGTCTTGCGCATTGCTCTGCGGTCTCATCGTCCTCTATCTTTCCGCCGGGAATCGCCCATTCCCCTTTGAAGGGCTCCCTTGCGCGTCGTATAAGCAGTACCTTGCCGTCTTCTATGAGAATCATATCGCAGGCGAAAGGCCGCATTCGATTACCCGGACGGATTATTTTACCTTGACGTCCCAGATGAACTTGCTTCTTGTGGGAACAGCGTCTACCTTGACCGATATGTTGTAGTTGTTCTTCTTCACCAGGCTGTTGATGTCCTGGACGAGCTTGTCATCCACAGGGTCGGTATTGACCCATGAGCAGGACTTCCTGGTGACGATGCAGTCCGCTATGACTAAGGCGTCGTGCTCTGAGACTCCGATGTCTGTGAGTTCCACGATAATCTCTTCTGACCGGTCAGCCATGAGGTGGATTAGGGAAAAAAGGTTTAAATTATGGCGCATGCCCAGCAACCGAGCGGGGCGCATATGGGTTGAAAGATTTGGTCAGACGCTGTTGACTTCATCATGGCCGAAGCTCAGAGGTTGTTCACGTCATCATTCCGCATGATAATAGGGCGGGGAAGGATATAAACCTAAGGTTTCGAGGCCTTGATGAGCGAAAGACTTTCGAAGAAGAAGGATTCGCTCGCGACCACGGATACAACATACCCCATCGCCTCGAGCTTCGCGCGAGTCTTGTCAGCGTCGTTGAGACTGCTCTGGACCAGAAGGAGAATGCCGCCCGCCTTCAGGTAGCGGTCAAACTGGTCGAGGAAACGGTCCAGCACCTTCCGGCCATCCTCGCCGCCGTCAAAAGCGCTGTTGAGCGAACCGGCGAAACGCTCGTCTTTGGTTGTTGGCAGATATGGCGGATTGAAGAGTATCGCGTCGAACTTCTGCTCCGGGATGGCAGCGAAAAGGTCGCTGGCCATGAAACAGGCGTTCTTGATGCTGTTGCGCTCTGCGTTCTGCCTTGCGCAGCGGACAGCATCCGGGTTTATGTCAACGCCCCAGACGGCCGCGCCGCCTTTCGCGCATGCCAGGGAGACTATGCCGCTGCCACAACCGACCTCGAGCACGCTGCCCTTGAGCGGTTCTGCCGCAGAAGCGAGCATGAAGGAATCCTCGGCCGGCTCGTAGACGCCATCACTGACGCGGAATGCCAGCCCTTTGTAGGAAAGCTCCATGCTATTTATAATCTTGCCAACGGTATAAAATGGCGAGTTTTATGGATGAGATGCTCCTGGTCCTGCTGCGCCGCAGGGCGCACAAGTTCCCTGTGAAAATCACGACTTCCAGCCTGGGCGCAGAGGCAGGCATGTCCCAGCAGAACGCCTCGAGGAAGCTCACGATGCTCGCAAGGGACGGCTTCATCGAGCGTGGCACAGAAGGCATCAGGCTCACGAAGAAAGCATATGACGAAGCAGCAGTGCTGTTCTCATCGCTCAGGGGAATCTTTGAAAGCGGGCGCATTCGGATAGATGGCACCATAGTCCAGGGCCTGGGCGAAGGGAAGTTCTATCTCTCCCTTCCAGGATACCGGAAGCAGATACGCGAGAAGCTCGGCTTCGACCCGTTCCCGGGAACGCTGAATGTCAGGCTTGATGGAGAGCAGGCATGGAAAAGGCAGCTGCTGCTGGACGGCGAACCGATAATCATCTCCGGTTTCAGGGGTAAGGACCGCGCATACGGAGATCTGTTCGCCTATAGGTGCAGGCTTGGGAGGGTGGCGGCGGCTGTGATATTCCCGCTGCGCACGACGCACGGCACTGATATCATCGAGATAATCGCCCCGCAGAGCCTCAGGCGCACCATGAGGCTGGGGAACGGGAGCCGGGTGACCATAGTTTTTTGAACAGCGGCAATTGTCGGACTTGTTTCAACTATATGTAAAGCTATAAAAACCAGGCGTGACATATTATTTTCTAATTCTCGACACTGGCGGAGGCGTTTTGCATGCAAATCGGTTCCAATCTATTCAACGAAAACATAGGGAAGGGAGGAAAACACACCCTCAGAAGGACGGATGTGAAGTGGGCTGAAAATCTTGCCAGGGAGTTCGGCCGCAGGATAATAGACAGCCAGCTCGGCGACCCGACGATGCACGGCCTGCCAACGTATGGCAGGCTCAACAGCATACACACGAAGGTTTGCATTGCCAACGAGATACGCAGCGCGATAACCGAGACCACCCAGGGACAGAAATGGGCAGACACAAAAACGCTCCTCGAGGGGCTCCTGGGTGACCCGGACCCTGTGGAGGCGACATGCAGATTCCTGACAGAGAATGTTGCCACAGAGAAGAAAGGAACTGGCGGTGAGGGGCTGGCCGCAAAGGCACGCATCATCGGCGAAAAAAGGCTTGTTCCGCTCCTGCAGGAGTACTGCAAGAACCCGCTCGCCCCGACCGAGACATCCTATCACAATTCAAGCGGCAACCTGCGGCTTAGGAAAATACTGGCCAAGCGCTCCGGGCTCAAAGATGTGGAGGGCATAGATGAGAACTGCGTGTTCATAGGCCGGGGCGTCAGCGGGATTGTTGAGGCGTTATACAAGACCATACTGAAGCCCATGGAAAGCGGCTCGCAAGAGAGGATACTCGGCCTCGGGGAAGAAATCAAGCAGATTTACCCTGAGATCGAAGACATGCTCGGCGAGAGAAAAAAGGAGACCATATGGAAAACACTGAAGAGAAGGATTGCCGACATCCTGCAGCTGACTTCAGAGCGGCCTGAGGTTATTGTGCCTGATGCCTGCTACCCGCTTTACGTCGCAGAGGGCACTTTCGCAGGTGCGAAACTGGTGAATGTGAAGATGCACCGGGAGGACGGCCAACTTGACCTTGTGGAGCTTGAAAAGAAAATCACCCGCCACACACGCGCCGTAAACCTCATAACAGTGGGCAACCCGATCGGCGTGGGGATGAAGCGCGAGGTTTTCCAGGACGCCCTCAGGATCATCAATGAGAAGGCGAAGGACTTCGGGCGGCCCATTTTCGTGGTGTGCGACACGATATACGAGCCCTACAGGGAGAACAGGAACGAGCGCATAGAGCCGCTCGAGGTACACCGCAGGATGCATGACAAGAAGGATATGTCCCACATCGTAGTCATAGATGTGAGCAGCATGTCCAAGATGGCTGCGATACCGGGCCAGAGGGTAGGGTGGGCCAAGGTCAGCTGGCTGGGTGACACCTTCGCAGAGGAGAGGACGCGTTTCCTGGACTACATGGTGAGCGTGCTGAACCCCCAGCTCACGTCCACTGCAATGGACTGGCAGATTGCGGTTGCCGAGTTATTCGAAAGGCTCGAAAGCGATACGGAGCTCAAGGCAGACTATGAAAGATTCAAAGCCGCGCGCGCGGCTGAATGCAGGCGCCGCACAAGAGGGTTCATAGAGGACCTGATGGAGATCAACAGGAGCGTGATTGAGGAGTTCGGGGTGGCTGATGCGCCGATAGTCTTCCATCCTTCCTATAGGCTCAATGGAAGTGCGAAGGCGGCTTCGCTGGACAACTGGTACGTGGTTTTCGGCTTCAATGAGAGATATGTGCCGAGGGACCTGGAATGCAGCGGCGCGAGGAGGCTGGCCGAATTCGCGGCATGGAGCGGCGAGCTCGGCGCCGGATACGCAGTGCCGGTTTTCACCCCTGGCAGCAACTTCCCGTTCCTTGTGGATGAGAAAGACACGCAGGACTACATGCGCGCGGTGGCGCTCTTCTCTGACGAGAAGAGGGAAGATGTGAAGCGCACGATAACTGCCTTTTCGCGCCTGATAGTGGAAGCATATAAAATGAGGAGTGCGGGAACACTGCAGTGAATGGAATGACTTCTGGGGCACTTCTCGATGACGAGATGGCGAAAAGGCTTGCGCCAAAGATAGCTGAGATCGCACGCATTCTGCTGGAGCTGAAAGGCGGGAAACGGCCGACCATCCTCAGGTTCCACCATGATGCGGACGGCATCGCTGGGGCACTTGCCCTCTCCGGGATTTTCAGGTTCTTCGCGAAGCAGCAGAACTCCGCGGTGTATACCGTGAAGGACGCCATCCGGGACCTGAACGACCTCGCCAACGAGGAGAAGCCGCTGGTCGTGCTGCTCGATTTCGGGATGAACGCCGCGAGCGCAGAGGCGCTGAAGCTCCTCAAGGCGGGCGGCATCACGGTCATCGTCATAGACCACCATCCGCCCTCTGGCGGTGCGGAGCTGATACCTGATTTCTGCCTCAACCCGTGGGAATTCCAGGGCCGGGAATGGAAAAATCCGTCCGCATATGTCGCAGGCTACCTCGCCTGCGAAATCGCGGTCGCCTGCGGGGCGGACAGGGAGCGGGCGCTGTCACTAGCGCGGACCGCATGCTCCGGTGACAAAAGCGATATACTGGCCAGCAACGAGAGCGATGTGAAGAAAGCGATGGTGCTGGACTTCCTCGCTTCCCATGTATCATTCGGCAACAATCTGGAGTTCTATCGCAAGGTGATGGGCAAAAGTGAGCTGTTTGACTCCATAGCCAGGCAGGCGGACGAAAGCATAGAGGAGGCCTCAACGAAGACGATGGCAGGGATGAAGAAAACCGAGAGTGAAGGCGGGCTGCTCATCACCACGCTCGCACTTGAGGGCATAGTGAAGAAAGGGGAATGGCCGTCATCAAGCAAGATAACGACGAGAGTATTCGACAAATTGAACGCCCGGGAGGCGGATACGCCGCTTCTTTGCATAGGCCATACCGACCGCTCCTTGATAATGCGCTTGAACGATAAGGCAGTTGCGCTGGGCCTGAGCGCCAATGATCTGGCAGAGACTATAAAGAAAAGCATGGTAGATTTTGTCCAGGGTGGAGGCGGGCATGTGAAGGCAGGCGCCATAAGGGTGAGGGAAGGATTCGCCAAGGAAGTGCTCGGGGAGCTTCTCAGGGAGGCCGGCCGCATCGCGCGAAAGGATTATTAGCATAAGGTTGAATAGTGGGTTATCCTAATTTGCAGGTGTGAGACATGAGGGTAGCAATCAGCGGATTCGGCAGGATAGGCAAGTCTTTCCTCAAGGCCGCAATAAAACAGGGCGCATTGGGAAGGGATTTCGACGTGGTGGCGATAAACACGAGGAGCCCGGTGGAACAGCATGCCCATCTTTTCAGGTATGATTCCGTATACGGCAGGTTCGACGGCAAGGTGGAGGTCAGGAACGGCAACCTGGTCGTGAACGGCCATGAGATAAAGTGGATAACCGAGACCGACCCGCTCAAGCTCCCTTGGAAGGAGCTGGAAGTGGACCTGGTGCTGGAGAGCACAGGCACATTCCGCTCGCGGGCTGATTCCGAGAAGCACCTCAAGGCAGGGGCCAAGGTTGTGCTTATCTCTGCACCTGGAAAAGACGCGAAAGAGGTGGACGCCACCATAGTGCTTGGCGTGAACGACCACCTCATGAGCAAGGCAGCCAAGGTCTATTCGCTCGCATCATGCACAACTAACTGCCTCGCCCCGATACTGAAGGTCATTGAGGGAAAATTCGGCATAGAAACAGGCTTCATGAGCACCATCCACGCATACACCAACGACCAGAACATAGTGGATGGCAGCCACAAGGACCTGCGGAGGGCAAGGGCTGCGGCCATAAACATAATACCGACAAGCACCGGCGCTGCGAAGGCCGTGGGCGATGTGCTGCCTTCACTGGCCGGAATCATGGATGGCATAGCGTTCAGGGTGCCTGTCGCCAACGGCTCCATAAACGACATAACGCTCCTGCTCAAGAAGGAAGCCACGGCAGAGGAGATAAACGCAGAGCTGAAACGGGCTTCCAACGAGGAGCTGAAGGGCATCCTCGGGTATACCGAAGATGAGATCGTCTCGACAGATGTGATTGGAACGCAGTTGTCATCCATAGTCGATAGCAAGCTCACAAAGGCCAAGGGGAAACTCGTCAGGATATCGGCATGGTATGACAACGAGTTCGGATATTCGAACAGGCTTGTGGATTTCGTCAGGAAACTCGCCGTGGCCAAGTAGCTGGCGAGCGGAGCGAAGTTTATAAAGATTATTATCGCTATTCCTATGATGGCAATCGGTTTAGAGGTAGTGGCTTCGAATATAGCTGCGTTCCTGCAGACCATAGCCCCCATAATCTCCATCATATTGATTACGCTGGGGGGCATAACATATGGCATCGCCCAGACACAGCCTGGAGAGACCAGGGGCAAGTGGCAGACCGCCGCGATAAGCATGATAATCGGCGGGGTCATTGTCATGATGATAAGCGGCGCGGCATATATCATCCAGTCAACATCAGCAGGCATGCTCCAGCCGATCTGATTCTCCTTTTTAGGCTATCTTGAGTAGCGTGAGCCAGGATTTTGGTATGGCAGGCCAGACTTATCCGTGCATAAGAATGGCAGGCAAGCTGGCGTGGCTTTAGTAGATTGGAGTCCACGCCCCAGTAGAACATGGCAGAATTGCCACGTTTGTACGGCTAATGGGAAAAAAGGGGCAGTACACAGCGCTGCGGAAATGAGGTCCCAAAAAGTATTTAAACAACCGCTGGATTAACTCCATTAGTATATACATATAGTATAAGTATATACTTAGGGTGAATTGAATGAAAGAAACAGAAGTGAAATTGGATGAAGAGGGATTCGAGGAAATAGAATCAAGTGGGAAGAGCCCGGAACAGCCGGCTCAGAGCGGGTCTGGCAACCGACCGGACTTCAGGATAGTGCAGACCGACCGTGACAAGAACGGTAATGTGGTCTATGCCAATGTGGGCGGGATGTGGAGGAACATCTCCAAGAACGGCAACGAGTTCTACACGCTCAGGATAGGGCAGCTCAAGCTGCTGGTATTCCCGAATGACAGGAAATGATGGTAGTGTTAGAATGGCATTATCGGCTGCCGAAACGTGTTGCGCATTTTCGGTTCAAAAGGAACCGGAAAACTTGCGACAACAGGTCGCATGGTTGCGCGACACTGACGACGCAGCGGCGTCGGCTGCGAGCTGGAGAATGGATAGGTCCGTTTCGGCGTTCCGAAAGACAGGAGAATGAAGAAAACATAAGAATGGGAAGAAAAACAGGTGATATAGCATGGCAGAAGATAAGGATAAAGACAAGGAAAAGGACAAGAAGAAGAAATATTACAAGGACCTTGAAGACCTCCCGGGAGTTGGCGAGGTCACCGCAGAGAAGCTGAGGGCAGCAGGTTTTGGCGAGTTCTCATCCATAGCGACATCCAATCCGCATGAGCTGGCTGAAGCAGGCGGGATGGGTGTGGAATCAGCCAAGAAGGCCATCGAAGCCGCAAAGAGCATGGTGGAGATTGGTTTCGAGACCGCGGACATTGTCTATGAGAGGAGGAAGAGCATCTGCAGGATAAAGACCGGCTCCAGCGCGCTTGATGAGCTGCTGGGCGGTGGGGTGGAAACCATGGCCATCACCGAGATGTACGGCAAGTTCTCGAGCGGAAAAAGCCAGCTCGGTTTCCAGCTTGTGGTGAATGTCCAGAGACCTACGGACCAAGGAGGGCTCGGGGGCGGGGTGCTGTTCGTGGACTCTGAAGCCACATTCAGGCCGGACAGGATAGTCCAGATGGCCGAGGCGCAGGGCATGGACCCGCAAGCCGTCCTGAAGAACATCCAGGTGGCCAGGGCAGAGAACAGCGACCACCAGATAATACTGCTGGAGAAGTCAGAGGAGACTATCGTGAAGAACAACATAAAGCTCATCGTGGTGGACTCTCTGACGTCGCATTTCAGGTCGGATTACATAGGGAGAGGAGCGTTGAGTGAAAGGCAGCAGAAGCTGAACAAGCATATCCACATGCTCCAGAGGCTCTCTGAGAAGTACAACCTCGCTGTCTATGTCACCAACCAGGTGATGGACAACCCAGGCATACTTTTCGGAGACCCGACAACGCCTATAGGAGGCCATGTCCTCGCGCACATGTGTCTGGCACCTGACACCTTAATCCAATTAGGTGACGGAACGATAAAAACCATAAGGAACCTGAGCGTCCATGATAAGGTGGTCAGCATCAATAAAGGACTGAAGAACGAAATCAAGGGGATAGAAGCAAAGATCGGAAAGGACAAGATGGGGGAGGTCTATGAGATTCGGACCACTTCTTCCATAAAGGCTTCTGGGATGCACAGGTTCTTCATCCTCAGTGGTTTCGAGATTAAGGAGATTAGGGCGAAGGACATAAGGAAAGGGGACTGGCTGGTCCATCCAGGTGCACTGGACTTCGATGGTAAGGTGCAGGCACTTCCTGAGATAGGGGTGGATGAACTTGCGGTCGTGACTCCTGAAGGACGCAAGTTGCTTATGGATAAGCTAGGGGAAGCAAGACTGCGCAGAGACCGGCTATGTAGCGGCCTTGCAATAAGCAAGAGGCAGTTCAGGCGCATCCTGAATCAAGGTTATCCGACCAGTATAGGCACGATTGGAGAGCTGTCTAAGGTCCTTGGGGAGGAGGTAGATGATTGCTTCCAGCCAGCTTATACCCACAAGCACAGAAAGATGATGCTTCCGTCCAAGCTGGGAATCGGACTGTCCCAAGTTTTCGGATATTTCATCGGCGACGGCAATCTGGATGAGAACTCCGTGAGGTTCAGAGATGAGAGGAAAGAGGTGCTTGAATTATACCAGGAGCTCATGAAGAAAGAATTCGGATTGGACGGCAGATTGAACAAAATCAACGGCAAGAACTGCTATGAACTGAGATTCAACAGCAGGGCCATGGTCAGACTGTTCAGGGAGACTGCGGTTTGGGAGCTGATTTCAAGGTCCCCGAAAGAGCATGTCGCGGCCTTCATCAGAGGATTCGTGGATGCTGAGGGCTACGTATCCAAGACCAGGTCAAGAATCCAGGTGGTCCAGAAGGATGAGCAGACGCTGAGGTATATCCAGATGATGCTGTTGAGGTTCGGTATCTTCGGCAGCATCCGAAGGAGGGGAAACGCCCACCAAATCCTGATTGACGGAAAAGAGGTAGTTAAGTACGCCAAGCAGATAGGAATGACGGCAGGGGACAAGAACAGGCTGCTCGAGAGATGGTCTAGGCACTATGAGAGCACCTTCACCAGGGAGACAATCCCGCTGAGAAGGGAAGCGGCCAGGGAGCTTCTGAAGCGGTTCAGGCTTCCGATGTCCACGGTTCCTTCAAAAGGAGGAGCATACAAACACATGAGCATCAGGGAAGCTTCGGCACTTGTAAAGCTGTTCGAAAAGGAAGGCATTGATTGTCCTGCGGCAAAGTTCGTCAAGCAGCTGTTGGAGTCGGACATCAGGCTTGAGCAGGTGAAGGGAACAGATAGGATGAGGAATGGGGAGATACTCTATGACATCCAAGTAGCCGGGAATGAGAATTTCATAGCCAATGGCTTCCTCGTGCATAACTCAACATACAGGTTGTATGTCAGGAAGAGCAAGGAGGACAAGAGGATAGCGAGGCTGGTGGACTCACCGAACCTGCCTGAAGGGGAAGCAGTCTTCCGTGTGACCCCGAAAGGCCTCACTGACTGATTTTCTTTCTTTTTATCAATTTTCAAATTGGGTCGCAGCGAGCTGTATGGTATCGGACCCAATTTGGAAAGTAGTGACCGAATGAGACACGCCTGCTTGCAACTAGCCTCTTCGGTCACTTTGATTTTTCTTATTTACTGAACCATGCTGATTTTATTTGTTTTCCGTTCTTTTTCCTCATATGTTCGGACTGCGCTTTAATGACAACACAGGCAAACTCATCCTGCTGTCCAACATCCTCGTTTTGGTCATCGCACTCTACCTCAGATATAG
>JACCLH010000027.1 GCA_013425375.1 Microcaldota archaeon
GTCATGTCCAGGCATTCGGCATCCGTGTCGCAAATCAGCGATGCCAAGCTGTTCTACCTGATGACGAGGGGGCTCACGCGCAACGACGCGAGGTCGCTCATCGTCTCTGGTTTCCTTGAGTCGGCCATATCCCGTATAGAGGATGAAGGATTCAGGAAGGAGTTCGCGGAAACGACGGCTAAAAACCTCTAATTGTGGTAGAAAGTGAGCATTTATATATACTTCCATGCATAACATAAGTACCGCAAAAGATGCGGTGCTGATGATTATGGCTTTGAAAAACAGAGTGAAAGGACCGGAAGATAAGGTTGAAGGGAAGAAGGTGCAGGAAATACTCAGGTGGACCCCTCTTAGCGAGGGCATATTCGGCAGAAGCGCTGGCATCGACGTGCGGCATGTTGAGAAGGCTGCGAAGGGCGTTTCCGTATTCGAATTGACGTACGAGGACGGGACAGTGAAGAGCTTCAGGTGCCGCCAGTATGAGCCCGGAAAAATCGAAACCCGTATATGATATGGATAGTACATCTGAGGTGCTGGTGCCATGGCCCTTAAAAACAATGGAAACGGACCGGAGGATAGGAAGCCAGTCGAGAGGACGGGCCATAAACCCCAGTTGCCCGAGAAGGGGCTTGTCGAAGGGTCGCAGAAGGGTGCAAGGCAGGATAATAGCCGGGCAGCCGTTGCCGAGCGGACCGGGAATTATAGAGAATATCAAGGATACATAAATGCCGGAGAGCCGCTCGAGATCGGCGACTATTCGGTCAGGCTGGAACGCGCGAGAGATGACGGCATTACGATTGTGACAGTTTCCTATTGCGGCGAGACGATAGTGGACAACCAACCCATACCCCGGGCAGGATCGGTGAGGCACATCACGGATGCACCGGATCGCGGGCCCGATGAATCTGTGAAAATCAGGAGGATTGAGGAGGTTACGACCACCCTCGAGGTGTCTGCCAGGGGGAGAACCATAAGGATAACGCCGCTATCGCCCAGGCCGGAGATCGCGCATGTCGAGAAGGTCGCAATCAAGGTAGATGACATCTGAAGATGCTATGAAATGTTTGATTTCCAGTGCGACCTAGCCGACCATTTCAACCCTGAAAAGCGTGCATACCTCATTATTGTAACGGAAGGTGCAAAGGTGGGGGTTCTGTTCGGCTTGTGAAGGCGACTCTGCGTTCACATAGATGCTATATGGCACGTCTTCGCCCTTCAGGCCGATGAGGAAATCAGCGCCTTTGCGTTCATCCCTGAACAAATCGACAGTGTTTATCCTGGAAACGAAATCAGCCAGGTCGAAGCCAGGTGTCGCCTCAATGACGACGCATTGTCCGAGCTTGGACCGTAACTCGTCGGGTTCGACATCCTCCACGGATTCAGGCGGGAGTATGCTGTCCGCGAGCATCACGCCTTTCTGGTCTGGCGGGGATGCGGCGCGAATGCTCCGATACTCATCGGCAGTCAGCCTGCATATCACCAGCATCTCGCCTTTTTTATTCGCAGCCAGGTTCGCGCGGTAGAAAGCGTCGGTCCCGATGATATGCGAAAGAGATTCCAGCTGTTTGGGGTTGCCGCTGAATGTGAGGAACACCTGGCTGCGGGTTTTTATGAGGTCATATCTCTTTCCCTCGAGCAAGACGCGTTTCGGGCGTTCCATGTTCTTGATGAAATTCTCGAAATTGAAGCCCGCAGGATCCCGTGAATCGATCAGGGCGAATCCTGAGAAATCCTTTCTGGGGGCATCTGTCCAGATGTCGTCAGATGATATTATTTCGATTGCTGATGTCTCAGGGTCCGTGACCCTGAATGCCAGTGTCGCATGAGTTCTAAGAGCAGACGCGCGCTTCTCCCCATTGCTTGGAGGAGCTGCCTCCCCGTTTTTAGGAGCAGCTGATTTCGGACCCCTCGCCATATAGGATAATTGTCAGAACCTGTTTTTAACACTTTTCTTTCCCTTTTTAAACACAAGTGCTGAGGCTCGAGGGGATACTGGCCAAAAACCCTCAATTGTGGTAGTAAGTGAGTGTTTATATATACTTCCATGCATAATACAGACTATCAAAAATGATGGTTATTCCAATGGTCGGGACAGCGTCAGTTAGGCGGGTCGGAGATTCATGCCCCCCAGCCTTAACCATGGCCAACCGATTCAAGAGATACAAGCCCGAGGAAGAGAAAGTGGTCAGGAAGGTCGAGGTTAGCGGCGATGAGCTGAGCTATCTTAGACAGAGACGGGAGATGCTCAGGAGCATGACAACGGAGCAAGTTCTTCAGGTGATGGAGTTCCACAAGGATTTGAATATCTTTGAAGCGCTGGAACTGGCCAAGAAGCAGGGCAAATTGATAGTCCCGAACGACGTCCATGATAGGATTCTGGTAGAGACCGACAAGTCGTATACGGCATGGACAGGAACCGCAGTCATCTACGAAGCCCCAAACGTGCCTTTCACAGACAATGTCTCCTATGCCTGGGAAGATGGTAAGATGCAATACTCAATCAGTTTCGATGTCCCGCAGCAATTCATAGGAAAAAGAAACTGCGCCCTTGTGGTGGAACATCCCGATTTTGAAATTCGAAGAATTTCGAAAGATATGGCCGAAGGCCATAATGACTTTGAGCTTATTCCTTTAGGCAACAATAATTTCCAGCTGAAGGCAGCTGAAGAAAGCGTCAGTCTGCTTGAACAGTTTCCCAAGAAGAATGTGTTCGGTCAGCGCTATAGATGTGATAGAAAATTCAGGATACCGATAGACGACCCAAAGGAACATAATCGCTCAACCAGATACTTATTCAGGCATAATGCGGAATGTGTGGATTTTATCTCCCGCAACACCGCTGGCTACGAAGGCCGCCGCTTCGTCACATTTCAGCCGCCATCTACTGGTCTTGGGGTGGCCGTTTTTTGAAAAGCGATGTTTATTCGTAGAGGCTCATTGTGGTAACTTTTCGTGCAGCCAGCAGGTTTAATAAGTTATCCTATCATAGGATTATCCAATGACAGGATAATCTGGTGAAGACATGAAATTCTACGACCGGAAGAAGGAGCTTGCCGTCCTTGAGAAAGCGTATGCAAGAGATGGCGCAGACATGGTAGTGATAAGCGGCAGGAGAAGGGTAGGCAAGAGCAGGCTCATCGAGGAGTTCATAAGGCAGAAGAAAGCGGTGAGCGTGCTGATAGTCCCCAAGGAGGAGAAGCAGGTCGCGAAGGATATAGAGGATGAGATAAGGGCGGTTGCCGGCTATTCGCCCTCATTCGCCACTTTCAGGGATGCCATGGAATACATCTTCGAGCAGGGCTTCGATCTTGTCTGCATGGACGAATTCCCGAACGTGCTGGAGGTGAACAAGGCGATTCCCTACGAGATGCAGCGCCTCTGGGACAGGTACAAGGACAGGAAGGATGTCCTTCTGGTTTTCTCAGGGTCCTATATGGGGATGATGAACCGGCTTTTTGCCGTGAATAAGGCTCCCCTATTCAACCGTGCCACAAACACGATCCTGTTGGGGCCGCTCCCTTTCGGCACGGTCATGGATGTGCTGGATGGCTTTGGGATAAGGGAAGCCGAGGACAAAATACGGTTTTTCTGCGTTTTCGGAGGTGTGCCCTACTACTACGTGCTGGTTGAGAAAGGCGGGGAGAAGGAATTCGGCGCAGCAATACGCTCGCTTTTCTTTGATGCCGGAGCGCAGCTCAGGGAGGAGGGGGAGAACGTCCTGAAGCAGGAATTCGGCGGTGCGTATTCCAAATATTATGCGATACTGGAGGCGATACACAGCGGCCATGTTTCCATGGCTGAAATCTCCCAGAAGCTTGGCATGCGCTCGACCACCCTTGCGAAATACATGAAGGCGCTCCAGAAGGAATTCCGCATGGTGGAGCGGACAGTGCCTTTCGGGCAGAACCCCCTGAAGAGCAAGAAGGGGCTGTATTCAATAAGCGACAATACCATTGCGTTCTGGTTCTCCCTTGTCTATGGCAAGCGCTCGGCGCCGTCAAAAGAGGAGCTGGCCGCATTCATCGGAAGGCGTTTTGAGCTCCTTTGCAGGGGCTTCCTGGAATCCTACCTTGAAGGCAAAGGCGAGAAGGTCATCCGCTCAGGACGCTGGTGGGGGCAGGTCGAAGTGCAGGAACGGAAATTCGAGCAAAGGGAAGTCGACATTGTCGTGGAAACCGACAAGGCCCTTTATGTCGCTGGCTGCAAATGGACAGGCGAAAAGAGCGGGGAAGCGGAGCTTTCTTCCCTGCGGGAATCTGCAAAAGTACCTGCACGCTCCAGAAAGCCAGTTGTCTGGGTTTTGTTCTCAAGGAGCGGGTTTTCGGTGAAGGGTGCAGATGATGTCCTGCTGTTCGGCCCGGACAGGATAGCGGAGATGGGTGCGCGTTTTGGTTGATTATTTCACCTATTCTCATAATTTATCACTCTATTTATAAAACATTCACCAGAGAATATTGATGCTGGAAAACAGCACTGATAGCCATGAGAACTGCTGTAGAACGCGTGGCGATAGTTACGAAGGTCCCAGTCCTTGCCATGGCTAAAGGTTTCGGCACATACAAGCCCGAGACCGAGCG
>JACCLH010000052.1 GCA_013425375.1 Microcaldota archaeon
CTATCTCTCTATCCTGAAGTCCTGCTCCACCTTTCTCCAGTCGCCGTTCATGAACTGCCAGAGCTGCTTCATGACTGAGTCATAGACCAGGTTGTTCTTGGATGCGATCTCCTTTGGCCTGTCTATCTCTATGAGGACGAACCGCCTCATCCATTCTATCTCGTCCCTGAACGGATTCCTCTCTATGACATAGATGCGGTTGCGCTCCTTCTTCACCTTCTCGCACCATTCTATGACCTTGTCTATCTCCTCCTTGGTGGGCATGATAGGGAATCCGGGGCTAGATTTAAATAATTCGCCGTGCAGTTATCCCTCATGGCAGAGAAGATGTCAGCGCCAAACGCACGGAGCGGGCCGGACAAACCGGCAAAGGAAGCGAAGACAGAGAAGCCGAAAGAGAAGAAGGGCGATGATTTCGGCAACGCGATAACCTCTCCTTTCGGGCAGTGGTGGGACTACATAAAGGCGAATTTCGTCAAGTGCTATCTCATGCTGCTTGCCATCGGCCTGCTGGCGCTGGTCGCCGCGACCGCGCTGGAACTCATCTCCAGCCTGGGCGGAACCATCGCCTTGCCGCTGCTCGAAAGCACCAATCTCTCGGATCTTTCATCCATCGCGCTTTTGGCCGGTATAATCCTCGTCTTCCTGCTGTTCAGCGTATTCACCATCTGGCTGAGCAAATCCATATCCATGACATCAGTCGCATTCATAAACTCTGAATTCGCCAGGCAGCCCTTCGGCATATGGGCTGCGGCCAACGCCATAAGGGGCAAGGTGTTCAGGTTCCTTGTCGTTAATTTCTGCATCGAATTTGTCATCGCCTTGCCGCTGATCATCGTGGTCGTCCTGCTGTTAGGCGTGTCTCTTTACATGAGCACCATGACAGTAGGTGCGTCTCTTTACACGGGTGCCATGACACCGGTCGTGGGCATGCTGGCCCTCATAGTCCTGATGCTGGTCACCATCGCGGTAGTGCTCTATTACCTTGCCGCCCTGGTCATATATTCCTTCATCACGCAGTTCTGGCAGTATGGCTTCATCGTCCAGGGTCTGGGTGTGGTGGATGCGCTCAAGCAGTCATTCGCGCTTGTGCGCAAGAGGCCCCTGGAGTGCCTGATTTTCGACATCGCCCTGATCATCATTTCGCTGATAGCCATGATTCCGGCCATAACGGTATCGTTCGGCGTATATTTCGCGATGATATTCCTCAACATACTTGTGATGCTGCTGCCATTCCCGTTCAATGTGCTGGCGATGTCGCTCGTTTCGCTCGTGATATCTGTGATAATACTGGTTTTCACGACCATCGCGGAATGCGTCTGGCTGCCGACCCACTACCTGTTCTGGAAGGGGATAAGCGGGAAGTGATGGTGATTGGCGCTCTCGCTTATCTGCCCCAAATGCCGTTCTGCCATAACCTCCACATCCATGCCGCCTAGGGTCGGGCTGACCATGCCGGCAAGATGCCCGCGATGCGGTGATGTGGACGCGTTCATACTCCATTCCGGGGCTGAAGCAGAGGGCGACTGGGCCAAAGAAACCGAGCCTACCAAGGAGGTGGAGGAGGAAGCGGATGTGCTGGCATCTGTCATACCTGCGGTCGGAGCATTGTATGTCCTGGGCAACGCAAAAGAGGTCACAAAGCTGATCGTCCTGCGGCTCATATCTTTCGGGCTGCTGTTCATCTTATTCGGCGGCACGTTCGCGATTAGCCTTTCCAATCCCTATTTCGCGGTGCTCGCTTCCTGCGCCTTCATCCTGCTCGCGCATGCCAGCTTTACCTTATCGGACAGGCTGAACCCATCAGCCATCATAAAGAAATACGATATTTTCGTGTTTTTCGGCTTGTCTGCCTGGCTTCTTGTCATCCTCGGGCCACTGCTTGCCTTCGAGATCCTGCTGCTGGCCCTCAGCCCTATCTTCTTCCTAGTGGACCTTGTCATCGCAGTGGTCGCATTCACAGCCATATTGGAGAAAAAGACTAACGCATAGCCTTGCCGAACCGCCCTTCTATCTCTTTCCAGTCGATGTTCCTGAAGAACGAGTTTATGTAGTCCGCCCTCTTCAATCCATAATCCAGCATGAACGCGTGCTCGAAGACGTCCATCACAAGGAGCGGTATCGCACCGGAAAGATGGCCGGTATCATGCTCATTCACCCAGCAGTTGAACAAGCGTTTCGCGTTCGCGTCATAATACAAAACGACCCAGCCGATCCCGCGCATCGCTCCGACAGCCCGGAAATCCCTCTCCCAATTCTCCAATGAGCCGAACTCGCCAACAACCATCTTCGCAAGCGCTCCGTTCGCGTCAATCGCGCTCCCGCCCTTCTTCATATTGCCGAAGTAGTATTCGTGGAGCCTCATGCCGTTGAACTCCCAGCCGAACCGTCTTTTCAGCTCACTATACTCTAGGGTCCCTGCCTTCCCTTCTTTCGCCATAGCCAGCAGCGAGTCCGAGAGTTTGTTCGTGTTCGTCACATATCCCTGATAAAGCGTGAAATGGTTCTTCAGCAGGTTGTCGCTGAACCCTTCCATCCCGAGCAATCCGTCGAAGTTCTTCGCTTCATATGCCATAGGCTCACC
>JACCLH010000006.1 GCA_013425375.1 Microcaldota archaeon
TTTTTACTGCGGCGGCTATAAAAATCGGTAGAGATACTTAGGTTATTGGGGTTTAAAAGGTTTTGCCGAGACCCAATCCGGCCAGGACAGCCAGCAGTTCACGGATGAGCCTTTCACCTGCTTCATCAGTGCAGACGCCCACAAATGGCGTGTGCAGGAAATTGGGCTTCTTCAGAAGCTCTGCGACGGCCTTCAGCGTAGCCTTATCAGCAGGATGGGTGGGGAACTGGCCCTCAAGCACGTCTGTGACAACGAACGCCAGGCGCCCGATGTGCGCCAGTAGTGCTGTGCTGTCGATTACCTCTCCCCGCGAGATGTTTATTATGCCTGAGCCGTCCTTCAGGAGGCCGAGCTCCTTGTCGCCGATAAGATGATATGTCGCTTCGGTATCTGGAAGGGCGATGAATATGAGCTCTGATGCCAGCGCATCGCCGAGCCCGGCATAGCGCACGCCTGCATCAACCAGCTCCTGTTTCCTGGTCCTGGAATATGCTGTGACAGTGCAGCCAAGGGCAATAAGGGTCCGGGCTATCTGCGAGCCGATTCTTCCAGCGCCCAGTATCGAACACCGCTTCCCGCGGAGCTCTGAGCCAAAAGCGAAGCCAGACGGATAACGCAGGTCCTTCCCGGCTTCCACCATGCTTGGTATGTCACGCAATGCTGCCAAAGCAAGGGCTATCGCCAGCTCAGCGACCGCATTGGTGGCATAGGTGGGGCAGTTCCTCACCTCTATGCCCCGTTGCCGGCATTCCGCCGCGCCTGCCTCATCTATGCCTGTGCTGGCCCAGATCACTGCCTTGAGCCGCGGCATACGGTCAAGCGTTTCGGCTGTTATCCTGGAATAGACCGTGATTATGGCAGCCTCTGTCTCAGCATCTGCACACTCAGGAGCGAGCGGCTGCTGGACAGCTGAGTAGGCGATGCCCAGCCTCGAGGCTAGCTCAGAGGAAACTTTTTTTGAAAGGCCGTAGGACGTCACTTTCATGGCCGCACCTAGAACTGGCCGAGCGTGCCCTGCTTCTTTGCGATATTCAGGCAGATGAAGAACAGCTGATAGCCGATCGGTATCAGGATAAGGGCCATGCCGACCAGGATTGCGATTGGTGTGAGGATGCCTTCCAGTCCAGTGCCATTGAGCAGCACGTTGCGGAGGGCATCAAGCGCATAGGTCACAGGGAATACCTGCGACAGCGCCTTGGCCTCAGGCGGAAGCAGCTCCACAGGTATGAGCACGCCGCAGAACGCGGCCATGAGCATGGTGATTATGGAGACCACCTGGCCGACAGACTTGGTGACGACTGTTATGCCTGCCACCACCATGCCGATGCCGAGCATGGACAGATAGGTGAGGAAAAGCACGAACAGGGCGAGCGGGATGCTCTCCAGGTGTATGGACACGCCGAATATGGCCACAGCCAGGCCTAGCGACATGACAATCATGACGGCATTGGTGAGCAGGGAAAACAGACTGACACCGAGCAGCAGCGTGAGGAGATTTGCCCTGGAGACGTATATCATCTCGAAGGTGCCGGTTATCATCTCTATGGTGAAGGCCGATGAAATCGAATACAGGCCGAAGGTCACCATCTGCCAGAGTATGGCTCCGGTTATCAGGAACGCGAGGTAATCCCCTCCGTACGGTATTGCTGTCGGGATTATGGCTGCCTTGAATATGCCTGCCATGGTGAAATAGAAAAGCAGGGAGATGAGGCTGAAGGCTATGCTTGACATGAAAGCATAGCGGTAGGACATGGCCGAGATGACCTCTTTCCTGACGAATGCGATGACCTTCCTTATATCCCTAAGAACCATTCTTCTCCCTCGTGACATTTATGAACACGCTTTCAAGCGAAGACGGCAGCACCTCGACGTTGCGCACGTGCATCTTCCTGGATTTCAACATGCGGACCGTGCGCTCCAGGCTGTCCATCGGCTCTGGGGTGACTATCGTGAGGGTGGTGCCTTCCACCCATGCAGATGCGCCGGTCTCCTTCTTGAGCTGTTCTGCGAGCTCGTTGCCGCCCATGGGCATGACATCAAAACGCATCCTTATCGTGGTGTCAGCGCCGCCAAGCCTGCTCTTGAGCTCATCCACAGTGCCTTCTGCTGCAAGCTTTCCCTTGAATAATATGCCCACCCGGTCTGCCAGGCACTCTGCCTCATAGGCGTTGTTGGACGTGAAGAAGACTGTCTTGCCCTCTTTCCTGGCGAGGTTCTTTATCACTTCCCGGGTGTCGTAGGATGCCTTGGGATCCAGATTGACAAGAAACTCGTCCAGGATGAGTATGTCAGGCGAATGCAGGAAGGCGCGGGCGATTGCCAGGCGGTTGAGCATGCCGCTTGAGAAGCTGAAGATGCGGTCGTCCTTCCTCTTGCCAAGGCCGACGAAATCAAGCACATGGTCCACGCGGTCCCTGGCCTCCTTTCCGTCCAGGTCGTACATGGAAGCGTAGAAGTCCAGGTTCTGCCTTGCCGTGAGCCTCCAGTAGAATGACCTTGAGCGCTCTCCCAGTATCACACCGACGGCGGCTGATATGCCGTCCTTGTTATTGGATTTGGAGACATC
>JACCLH010000018.1 GCA_013425375.1 Microcaldota archaeon
GCGATTTCCAGGCATTCCTCTTTCGATAGCGACTTGGCCCTTCTTTTGGCGAAAGGGCCGAGTGGCTCCAGGTCGTCCTTGCCGAACATCTTGGAATCCAGCAAAGCGTTCCTCACGGTCTTGTTCTTGTGCTGGAAAAGCCATCTTATGACGTTCTCCTGGAACTGGGTGAGCTTGGTGCCTGTGGGGGCGAGGACGATGATGGCGGAATCGACTTTCGGCGTTGGCTTGAACAGGTGGCGCAGGACCGTGCGTTCTAATCTGATGTTGAAAGCTAGCTGGGAGGTGACGCTGAGCCTGCCGTAGTTGCTGTCTTTTGGTTTTGCTATCATCTTCCGGGCGAACTCCTTCTGCACCATGAGGACAGCGCGCTCGAACTTCAAAGGAGCGAGAGCGAAGACGATGTCAGAGGATATGTAATAGGGGATGTTGCCCACGACGACATCCACATCATCCGGAAACTCGAGCTCCAAAAAATCCCGCTCGATAACCTCGATGGTTTTTTCATTAGCGAATTTCTCTTTGAGTATGGCAGCGAATCGCGGGTCCTTCTCCACCGCGATGATTTTCTTTGGCGAGAGCGCAAGCAGGGCTTCAGTCAACCGGCCATCCCCGGCCCCGATCTCGAGAACGCTTTTGTTGTTTGGATTCGCGAGCTTCGCTTCCAGTGCGAGTATGTTTTTATCCTCCAGGAAGCACTGACCTAAGGATTTGCGTCTTTCAGAGGATATTGTCATCCTTCTTCCCCTCTATGACGAGGATAGCGTCTATGAATCCGTAGGCGTAGTTGGCAGCCCCGAAAGCGCTGAAATAGTCCTCTTTCTCGTAGAAATGCCTGGCGTCCATGTTATAGTTCTCCACATATTCAAGGACCTTCGGGTATTTGTCGCCAAGGCCCATGGATTTGAAGGTGATGAGCATCCGCTGGAGCTTGTTTATGTCCTTTATCGCCCTTGCCTTCGCGTCCATCATATCTGCCTCACAAGCTCCTTCAGCTCCTTCCTGCCGGTCCAACTCGGCCTCGCGTTCGGATAGCCGACAGGTATGACTGCCACTGGGACCTCTTCAGGCTCTGCATTTATTATCCTTGACACCTCGAGCGGGTCAAAGGCGCCCACCCATGCGCAGGCAAGGCCAAGAGCGGTGGCTGCGAGCTGGCAATAGGCGGCTGCGATGGTGGCATCCTGCACTGCATACAGCTCATAGCCCCGTGCCCCATATTTGACTTCGGATTGCTTCTTGTCAGCAGAGAAGATGAAGACGACAGACGCCTGGGCCACGAATTCCTGGTCAAGGCAGGCAGACATGAGCTCCTCTTTGGTCTTCTTGCTTTTCACGATGGATATCCTGTAGGCCTGCAGGTCGCCTGCTGATGGCGCGAGATTAACAGTGTCCAATATCTGCTTTATCGTCTTGACGTCCACTTCCTTTGCCTGGAAAGCGCGTGTGGAACGCCGTTTATCGACAGTGTCAAAGAAGTCCATGGATAGGATTGGGGGTTAAAGGAATAAAAACAGGAGGAAGATAGCCCGGCTCACGTGGCTGGGTTGGGTTTTCAGTTTCCGGTCCCCCGTTTCGGGTTTCGGAACTGAAGACTGGAAACACAAGACCCGTGAATGGCAGCCCGGCTCACGTGGCCTTCTGATTGCCTAAGTCCACGTGTCCTAGTTTGTACGGAGTAGTACCTAGAATGGCATGAGAATGAGAAGACTGGGGTAAATATGAGTGTCAGCAGCAGTGCAATTTCCCGCCCGAAGGGCAGTACTCAAAACACCGTGAAGGGGCTTAACTTCTGAGTTCGAGATGGGATCAGGTGTTTCCCCCTTCCTATGACCGCTGACAGGATTATTGTTGTCTGACGTGTTTTTAAATTTTCGCCTTGGGTCGGGATGCCCATAGAAGCACAAAATTGCACAATTTTGTGCGCATCGGAAATCCCGGATTTCCGATATAATAAAAATACTTCACAGAAGAGTAATGTCGGTTTCTTATGTCAGGTGAGCACAAACACTGGTCAGAATGGCTCGCAGAGCGGGTCATAGAGGAGAAGAAAGAGCCTTATGCCATAACAGGCGGGATGACCACTTCAGGCCCTGTCCATTTCGGCACCCTGTGCGAGTTCCTTTTCCCTGCATCCATAAAGAAGGCCCTGGAAGCCAAGGGCAAGAAGGTATCATTCTATTTCGTGGCCGACGTATTCGACGCCTTTGACTCGGTCCCTCTGGCCATGGAGCAATACAAAAGCCAGCTGGAGCCCCATCTCGGCAAGCCATTGTGCGACGTGCCTGACCCGACCGGGAAAAGCAGGAGCTTCGGAGACCACTACCTTGACGAGGCCCGCGGGCTCATGAAGAAGTTCGGCATAGAATGCACAATCGTCAGGATAAATGAGTATTACCAGCAGGGCAAGTTCGACGAATGGGCAAGGTTCTACCTGAAACATGAGGCAGAGGCCAGGAAAATCGTCGAGGAGAGCAGCGGCAAGGAGGAAAAGAAAGACTGGTCTCCTGTCATGCCGCTGTGCGAGAAGTGCGGGAAGATAGCGACAACGCGCGTCATCTCGCAGGACGGAGAGAATTACGAATACGTCTGCGACAGGGATGTGAAATATACGAAAGGATGCGGCCACAAAGGGAAGGCCAAGATAGCAGACCACAAATACAAGCTCACCTGGAGGCTCCACTGGCCTGCCTGGAAGCAGATATTCCACAGCAGCATAGAGGGCGCAGGAGTGGACCACCACACCAAAGGCGGCTCAGAGGACACCTGCAGGGAGATAACCACCAAGCTGATGAAGGCGGATTATCACATACCATTCAAGTATGGCTTCATACTTTTCCAGGGCAAGAAATACTCCAAGTCCAAGGGCATAGGCATGGGCATATCGGACATGGTGAAACTGATTCCGCCCGAGGTAATCAAATACATGCTCGTGAAGCCCGACCTCGAGGAGAATGTGGATATCAACCCCACGGCAGAGAACATGCTCAGGACCATGGAGGACTTCCAGAAGGCGGCCGAGCTGTCCACTAAAGACAGGGAAGCGCTCAACCGCCACGAGAGGAAGATGGCTATAGCTTATGGGCTGGCGACCGACAAGCTGAGGTGGAAGGTGCCTTTCATAGACGTCCTGCTTTACTACCAGATATACACGGACTGGAAGGAGGTCGCCAGGCTGACGGGCGATGCGGAAGGCGTCGAGTACCTGAAGCCGTATATAGAGGAGTGGATAGCCAGGGATTTCATGCCTGATGACTACCGGTTCAAGTATCAGGCAGGCGCGCTTGAATCCGGCGGGCTGGCGAGGGCGTTTGTGGCGAGCCTGAAGGAAGGGATGGACGCACTCGCAGTGCACAATGCGATGTTCGATTTCGCCAAGGCGAACAACAGCGACCCGAAGGCCGTGTTCGCAGAGCTCTACCGGGCGATATTAGGAAAGGAACGGGGCCCGAGGATGGGCAAGCTCATCATCGCCATCGGCATAGGCAGGCTGAAGAAGGACATGGGGTTGTGAATGGCACCTACCCTCAAGATAACGGATGATGATTACGAAGCCGCGGTTGATGTTGCCAAGGCGCTACTTGGAAGCAAAGGGGTGATGGTCTATCCCACCGACACTGTGTATGGGATAGGCGGTGATGCCACATCCGAAGAGGTCGTGAAGAAGGTAAGGGCCATCAAGGGCATAAACGAGAAGAAGCCGTTGTCAGTGATGATGGCTGATTTCAGCATGATAGAATACTATTGCGATACCGGAATCTGGGAGGACATAATAGTGAAAAGTTATCTTCCTGGGCCATACACTTTCGTGCTCAAGCTCAGGCATCCCCTGGCCGCGACCGGCAATGACAAGCTCGGCGTGAGGATACCTGAGTCTATTTTCTGCCAGCGGCTCTGCCAGGCTTTCGGCAGGCCGATAATAACCACCAGCGCCAATCCCACAGGCCAGAAAGCGCCTCTGGAGCTCCCAGGCGTGGATAAGAAGGTCCTGGATGCGGTCGACCTTGCGATAGACGGCGGTCCGACGAAATACGGGACAGCCTCGGCAGTCATAGACCTTGTAGAGAGGAAGATGGTAAGGGAAGGGAGCAAGGAGACCATAGACCTGCTTGAACTGCCAGAGCCCTAGATAGCGGGAACCGGTTATTTCAGTTTTTTGTAGATGTTCTTCCTGTGGCCGAGCGACATGACGAATATCTTTTTCTCTCCGGAGAGCGCCCTCACGACTACCCTGTAATCCCCGATGCGCAGCTTGGATTCCTCTCTTCCGGCAAGCCGTTCGAAGAAATGTGGCGGATTGGAAGCGGCGCGGTCCAGCCTGTCCATTATCCTTTTCGCAGTATTGTTGTCCAGCGCCGTGAGCTGGGCAAGGGATTCTTCAGAGAAAACCAGCTGGAATTTCATGATCTGAGCCCGAGCCTTTTCCGGACATCTTCCGCGGAGTGGGTCCGGCCATGCCTCAGGTCGCCAATGGAGCGGAGCAGCGATGCCCTGAACTCATCTGTGTACTCGCCCTCCTTATCCCCTGAGGGCACAAGGTCGAGCAGGGTATTGAGGACATCATCATAGGTCCCTTTGACGTACTCTTTCAATTTCGCCAGCCTGAGCCTTGTCACATCCGTGATCTGGATTGTTGTGTATGACATATAATCAATTATATATTTGTTATATATCAATATTTAAAACCACTTATCCAGTTTGCTCTGGGCAGAGCGCTCCTTTGTTATGGCCGCCAGGTCAGCTAATGTCTTCCCTATCCTGTCCTGGGAGAAATCGTGCTGCTCCACCAGTATCCTGAGCACTGCCGGATCATCGGCCGGCTTCCATTCCAGCCTGCCCACAGGAACTGATGGCGGGTCAAGGAAAATGTCCATGACTTCCTGGGCATCCACCTCGAACTGATAATCATACTTCTCCTTCACATAAGCGATGACATCGTCCAGGGTCCTGGTCTCCTTCACTATCTTGAGGGCGGTCTTGGGCCCCACCCTGGGCACGCCGTCATTGAAATCAGTGCCGAGCAGTATGCCTATGAAAATCAATCTGTCCCTGCTTATGCCCAGGGTTTCCAATGTCTCCTTGAGCTCTATCCTCTCAGGCTCCACCATGATATACCTGTCCTGCCTCGGGACTTTGCGTCTGCCGGTTATGGAAAGGTTGCGCACGAGCACAGGGGAACCGAAAAGCATGGCATCATAATCCTGGGATGCGGTCGCATGGGCTATGCCGTCACGTGTCATGGCGGCTGCCTGGGCCTCTCCGTCAGAAGGGGCCTGGACTGAGGGGATGCCCATGGCTCCGAGGAGTTTCTTGGCTTCTTCAACCATCTCCGGAGTCAGCCGCGATGTCGCTTGCGCGAACTTCTTGGCCTCATCCAGCTTGCCCTGCTCCAATGCCTCTTTCCACTTGTCCTCTGCCTTTTTCTTGACCGCTGACCGCTCTGCCTGCACTTTGCCTTTCAGTCCATGGGCCTTGCCGTCGAACACATAGACCGGCCGTATGCCGTTCTCAAGAAGCTTGCACGAGCGGTAGAAAAGGCCGGAGAGATGCGCCGTGACATTCCCTTTGTAGTCCATCAAAGGGGTCCCATCCTCCTGGCGGATGGAAGCGAGGAACTGGTAAATCATATTATAGGCGTCTATGGCTAGGATTTTGCCTGCTAAGGAATCAAGAGGGATAGTATGCTTGACAGCCAGATCACCTAAGTCGACTCCCATCAAAACCCCTGCAGCTTACTTCCCCTTCTTCTTTTTGGAGTCTATCATGTCGGCTAACGTCGGCGGAGTGAACGAACGCGAGCCCGATGACGTAGGGCCGACCGAGGCCTGGACCTTCTCCACCAGCTTTATGGCCAACTCTTTCTCCAGCTTCCTGGCGACCTCCAGTGTAGGTATCAGCCGCTCGGCCTCTATGCCATGGATGTAGGCCTCGCTCTCGTTGATGCGTTCTGCCACGACAGCGATGGGGAGCCCCATGCGTTCCCGGGCGTTGCGTATGGTTTTGCCGTAGCCCTCCGTCACCTCTTCACCAGACTCCAGAGTGACCGGGGCCGAGGTAACCAACGGCGGCGTTTCATCGCCCTCATCGAACCTGTGGAGCACCTTGCCGCTCCGCATGCATGCTCCGCAGGCCAGCAGCTTGGCGCCCTCCACCAGTATCTGGGCCCGCACCTGGTTCTTCCCGCATATGTCGCAATAAAGGTCAGGCATGACCCTGTTATCCCTGAATAACTATTAAAATCCCTGACTTCCTATCCTATTCATGATCTTGGTTCTAGCAATAACAGCCATAGCGTTAGGCATCTTTTACGCCATACTCCAGCTGGACATACCGGGCGCATGGAAGTTCATGGCCGTCGTGATAGAGATGGTGCTGGTCAGCCAGATATTCATCAGGAAGTACAAGCTGCCCAGCGAGCTCGGCATGGTGCTGGTGAAGAGCAAGAAAGGCATAGAGGTCATAGAGGGCCTGGCCAAGAAGGAGAAGGCATTCAACTTCTTTGCTGATGTCGGTGCTGGAATATCCTATGGCCTCCTCAGCCTGGTGCTGATGAGGAAGAACAGCTCCGCGGTGACCCTGCTGCTCGGACTTGTCATATTGTTCTTCCTGACTGTTTTCGTGGCGCCGGTGTCCCTGGCATTCGTCATGAACGTGGCGAAGATAGGCGGAGTGGAGAAGAGCGCCGCGGTGTTGGGCGGAAGCGCTGAAGCCGCACTGGCAATCACAGGCGGCCTGCTGCTCGTAGGGGGCCTTTTCCTGTTCATCCTTTTTGGCATAGTCGCCTATGGTGGTATTGTGCTCAGCGCCATATTCAAGACGCTGTTCATGGGCATGGATACCATTTCCCAGACCAGCGCAGGGGGGACGTTCCTGCTCCCTGGTGTCAATCTTCCGCTGTTTGAAGGCATCATCGCCCTGGCCATAGTGCTCATAGTGCATGAGGGGGCGCACGCGGTGCTGACAAGGATAGCCAAGGTGCCCCTGTTGTCTTCAGGCATAGTGCTTTTCGGCATAATACCTGTCGGCGCTTTCGTCGAGCCTGACGAGAAGAAGCTGGCCAGGGTGGAGCGGACCAGACAGACCAGGGTGCTTGTGGCAGGGCCTTCGGCCAACATGGTGGTCTCTGCGGCCATATTCATATTGTTCATGGCGTTCTTCATCGGGACCGCGCAGTTCCGCGAAGAAGGATACCTGGTGCTCGCGGGCATGGAGCCTGGCACGGTCATACATGCGATAAACGGCGAGCCTGTGAACCTCACCACTAATCCGAACAACTTCAGTAGTTTCGGTCTGCCTAAAAATGGGGCAGTGAACCTGCTGACCAACAAAGGCGAAATCATACAGAACACGGACGAGAACGGCGGGATTGAAGGGATAATCTTCACGGTGCTGAAGAAGAACTCTCTTTTCGCGGTGTATAACGTCCCTCTGCTGGGGTTCATTTATACGACCCTTGGGCTCGCCCTGGCACTGAACTTCCTTGTGGGTGCCGTGAACATCCTGCCCATACCGCTCTTTGACGGCTACAGGATAATAGACGTGAACGTCAAGAACAAGCTGCTGGTCAAGACGATAAGCTACGGCGCCCTGTTCTTCTTCATCCTGAACTTCCTGCCCCTGCTATTCCGGTAGAGGCCGAGGAGGTCGTTGAGGGGATAGGGCTGGATACCCTTCTTTTTAGCTGGATGATTGCGGGAGCGCTGGACTTCGACAGGGAACGCAGACGCGGGTTTGAAACGCGGATTTGGATTAGCGATACTGGTTCGGGTTTTTGTTTTGGTTGCTGACATTGGCGCTTTCGTTTCCGGGATTTGTTCTGGTTTTTTGTATTGCTGCGAGGGCGCTTTTGGTGTTTTTTGCCTTATCTCTTCTTGGAATGGTGGTTTCTGAGCAACAGGCAGCTTCATCGCGCTTTTCTTTTTTGCTTCGGACGTGGCTGCTACGAGGGGCTTTGGGCTTCTCCTCCTGGGCTTTTCGGAATCTTCTGTCTGCCCGTGTGGCGCGATAGCAGGCATTTGGAGCTGCTTCAGCTTTTTGATTCTCGATACCAGAAGCGGCGGGTGTGTTTTCAGCGAGGGAGAGACGTCATTGGCTGGAAACATCAGCGGAATGGTCCTGACCATGGGCTCCTGCTGGGGCTGGTGGGGTATATATGCGGATTTTGATGGGGGTTGCGGGTTGATTGCCGGTTGCGAATGCGCTGGGATGGCGAACGGACGGATTGCTGGTTTTTGGGTTGGAGCGGCCATCATAGGGGTGGATGATGGGTATTGGTTCGGCTGGGTGGGTTCGCTCTGAACAGGGCGCTTGTATATCTCGCTCCAGAGCCGCAATTCTTCCGGATTCATGATGAGAGTTATGAGACGGTCATTTGACGGGGATTGCGCTGGGACGACAGGCATCTCGGCCTGGCACACCGGTTCTCTGGACGAGCAGATAGCGAACACTATGGCTGCCGATACGGGTTTTGGAGTTTGGTTTATTGCGGCTGTAGTCAGGTCTCTACGAACTGTCGCTTCTTGATAGAACTCGCTCTGCATGAGCAGCGGCGGTGCGGTTTCCGAAGACCTGAGCGAGTCTTCCCAGGCAAGCCTCACGACGAAGTCGGCATGCATGAATATGGGTGCTTGGGCCTGTCCGGGGGTGTCATCCGGGCGGAAAGCAGCGCTTGGCTGCTGGACCTGGACAAGCGGCGACGGCACCGGAGCCTTGGGATTCCATGAGTCCAGCGAGAAAGATTCTGGTGGCGGCACCAAGAGAGTCCCCATGCTGATTGGATTGTCGCGGTCACCGCAGAAAAGCCTGACCTCGGAAATGTCTGCCACTAGATCTATCTTGCTTCCGGGCCCCATGCCGCAGCCCACGCAGGGCTTCTTGTCAAGAAGGGAGAATCCGTTCTCCGGCTGTGAATGCGCCATTGAAGACACGATGGAGTTGTCAGACAATAGGATGTCCTGGGTCATGCCGCGGTCAACGCGCCAGACGAGCAGTATCTCGGTATTGGACGGCAGGTTCTTGAGCAAGGCATCTATTTCGCCGGGCCGGATGTTCGCGGGGTTGAGGAAGGCCTCGCCTTGCTGTCCTGGCACGAAAGGAAGCCCCATCTGGACAACCTTGCCGTCGACCTCTATGGCGAGATAGAGTTGGAGGTCCTCCTTGAGGTCGCCGATTCCGACGACCATTTCGCCGAATTTATAGGATTTGGTCTCCACGGCAGGGCCATAGAACGCGCGCGTGATTTCCATCGCTGTCTTGTCATGGAAGTCTTTTGCAAGGGGCTTCCTGTCAGTTATGCGCTTTCCGTCATGCAGGACAAGACTTACCCGAGAGCCAGCCATAGCATCATCTTCAGATTATCGGCCGTTTGGACAATTCGGCCGGGAGGGAGAGCTTCTCGAACGGCTTGCCTGCGTTCTCCTTCTCCACCATGGCAGCCAGCTCATCCACGCCCATGTCCTTCTTCTGGTCGCTGCTGCGAATTGTCACCGCCAGCTTGCCTGACTGGATCTCCTTGTCGCCTATCACGACCATGAATGGCACCCATTCCATCTGCGCATCCCTTATCTTCTTGCCCAGGGGCTCGTCCCGGTCGTCCATGTCCACGCGGACGTTCCTGGCGTTGAGCTCGCCGAACAGCTTGCGCATGTGCTCCTTGTGGCCTTCACCCACAGGTATGAGCCTTATCTGGGTCGGGGACAGCCAGACAGGCAGCATGGCCTTCTTGCCCTTGGCCATCTCCATGGCCTCCTTCTCAAGCAGGGCGTATATCACGCGCTCTGTGCTGCCGCTGATGGACGCGTGCAGTATCAACGGTCTCTTCTTCGAGCCGTCATGGTCCACGAAGTTTATGTCGTAGGTGTCAGCGTTCTCCACGTCTATCTGCACAGTGGTCAATGCGCTGGCCTTGTCCATAGAATCGATGAAATTGAACTCGAACTTGGTGATGAAATAGGCGTACCTCTCCTTGAAGAGCTCCACCAGGATAGGCTTGCCGCCCCTTCTTACCATGCCCATATACCAGTCCTTGTTCTCCTTGAAGAAGTCGTCCTGTATCCTGAAGGCGACCTCAGTATCCAGCTCCAGCATACGGTTCCATTTCAGCCCCATGTCATACTGCTGCTCGAACTCGTCCTTGGCCTGGCCCATATCAGCCGCGAAGGTGTGCATATCAGGCATGGTGAACGCACGGAGCCGCTTAAGGCCTGCCAGCTCGCCGGACTGCTCCCTCCTGAAACTGTACCTCGTCAGCTCGAACATCTTCATGGGCAGGTGCCTGCGGGAGAACACCATGTCATGGGCGATGAGGAACTGGCCGAAGCATGCCGCGAAGCGCAGGAACAGCTTCTTCTCATCGCTCAGCACCACGTACTGCCTGGCAGGGAAGCGGTTCATGTATTTCTTGAGCGAAGGATGCTCATAGTCATACATGAGCGGCGTCTCCACCTCCATGGCTCCGTGGGCGATGCACCATTCGGTGATGGTCCTGTCCAGCAGCTTCTTGACTAGCCTTCCCTTTGGAAGAATCCTGAAGTTGCCTGAGTCCGAGCCAGGCTCGTAGTTTATGAGCGAGTGCTCCTTCATGATCTTGATGTGCGGCGGCTCCTTCTCGTATGCCCGCACCTTCTTGGTCTCGTAGGTCGCGAGCTTCTTGAGGGCGATGTTCTTGCCATAGTCGAACTTCTCAGTGTCATGGAGGTTTCCCTCAAGGTCCATGATATGGAAATGGGACTTCAGCTGGTTCTCCTGCTGGAGGCTCTTGGAGACGACCTCGACCTCGCCGGGCTTCACATCCACTTTCGCTGCGCCGGCGCCATGGAGCTCGCGCGACAGCTCGGACAGTGGATGGCCCTTGCATTTCAGGGTGTACCCCTTGTACCAGCCGAATGGAGAGTGCGATGCCTGGTAGCCTTTGGCATTGAGCAGCTTCTCTGCGCCTTCCACCACCTTTCTGGCGATTGCAGGCTTGGACGGCTTTGACGTAAGGTGGACAAGCGGGTAGATGAGTATGGCCTTGGTCTTCACCTGGTCGGCAACTGATATGGCTTCCTGGGCGAGCCTTTCCGCCATGACCGCCTCTTCGTCACCATCCTCCACAGCGGTGAAGACGACCAGGACCTCCTCATAGCGCTCAGGACCCTTCGCCTTGAGCTCCTCTGCGTCCTTGATGGCCTTCTTCTTGGGCTCTACCTCTATGTAATCGGCATGTATGGTGAGAATCCTCATTGGCTAAACCTCCCGGACATTAGTCAAGAAAACGAGTTAAAAAGTTATGTATCCGTTTAGCGGTTCTGAAGTCTATTTGGCGGCCTTTTCGTGCGCCTTGATGTAGTCGAAGACCTTGTGGCCCTTGAATATCCTGACATAGTTCCTGATGAACGTCAGGAACACCACGGGCCTCTCGATTACCAGGCGGTCTGCCCTGCGCCTTGTCTGGAAGCCCAATCGCAGGAGCATCATCTCGTCCTGCTTTGTGGCCTGTCCGATGGACACCACGCCGCGCTCATCTATATGGCCGGCAGCGTCGAACGTGCCTGCGAGATAGTTGGCCGCATACTCGTTCAGGTATTTGAACCGCTCCAGTTCCTCCTTCTCAACTTCCTGGAAGAACTTCCTGTAGGCTGTATGGTAGAAATAGACCTTGTTCTCATCGCAGAGGAGCTTGTCCGAGGTAGTGAGCTGCTTCTCAAGGACATCCTGGGAGAAAACCTCCAGGACCTCCTTCCCGCCCTGCACCCCGAGACCGTCCGAACACCTGGCCTTGCGCCACAGGCCGACAACATAGGATAGCTCGGGCGTAAGCTTGATTTTCATGACAATCCTCCCATGACCGGGGATTTTCCAGGCGCACTCAGGTTTTGATTCTTTTCTTGTCTTCGTCCTTCTCCTCGGCCTTCTCGAACTTGACTGACTTCTTGGCAGGCACGCCCACATCCACGCGCGGGCCGCCGGATATGAACTCGTTTATCTCCTCTGCCAGGAGCTCGTCTATCTGGGCAGAGAACCACCTGGCGGTCTTGGCAGAGACATAGGCGCGCTTGAATACGTCAAGGAGCTCGGCCTTGCTCTGGGGGGTGAACGGCTCCTTGTTTTGGGCTATCCTCTGCTCGGCGCCCTGCAGGAGCTCGCTGAACCTGGCGACATCCTTGTCGCTTGCCCCGCCTGCGCTGAGCGAGCTGAGGATGCCTTTGGCGAGGATGGTGTTCCTCTTGCCTGTGCGGGTGAGGAGGTTGTCCAGCTTTTTCGTGTCAGAATCCCCAAGCCCGCCTTTCTTCGCCGCATCTATGACGCGCCTGGCGAACTGGAAGAAACCGCCGATGAATTTCATGTTATCTCAGAATCTTAAGCCCGGCAGGTTTAATAAAGCGACGGGGCAGGCGGCCCGCGATGTGCTGGTGAATAATTAGGGCCTGCCGAAGCAGGCCACCGATTTCTTGTTTGTGAGTAGGAGAGAAAGAGGCATTTAAGCCCCCCCCTCCTAATGGGTTTGAACCCCCCATGCAATCAACTCAAAATCAGGATTTCTT
>JACCLH010000053.1 GCA_013425375.1 Microcaldota archaeon
ATGTTTATGTAGTTGTAGATTATTACAGCCCAGAAATGGAATCTGACTACGATGAAGCGGTTGGTATCGCTCAAGCAGCAGCTGAAAAAATCAAATAAAAATAGATTGAAGCATCTTCCCCCAACGAATCCTCGCCACCAATGCAGCAACCTGCAAGGGGCTCGGACGCAGCAACCTGCGTATAAGCCAGCAACCTGTCAGTAAAAGGGGCCCGTAAAAGGCTACGAAAGTGGGGGGTGGGTGGGACGGAGAATGGCTGTTATGGCTGGGGAAGTGCAGGCGGCGTTTACTGCACTGCACACGGATTTTCGTTCCGTTCCTTGTTGGCAGTAGCTCGACGATGAATTTCGGGGCTTTTTTGGCTTACGTCGGAGTTTTACTGCACACGGAAGGCCTTTCTGGGCTTGGGCGTGTGCAGTAAACTGGCTGGAGGGGGGTTCGGATACTGGTCCGGAAATTCGAACCCGGAAAGCACTTATATTTTCACGTCCATAAAGAAAAACGAAGAGGGGGGTTCGGCTAACGGGTTGGTTTCATGGAACTAGGGGGGTTCGGACGCGGGCGGTGTTTTTGCAAATGAAACAGAAACCAGAGGGGGGTTTGCAGGGCGCGTTTGAATCCAGCACGTTCCAAAACGTCCATCGACCTGGGTTCAAATCCCAGACGGAGCAACCACTTTTTTTCTAGAATCCTGCAGCTTCTCCCTACTTTCTTTCCAAATCGTTTTTGCGGCATGGTTCATTATATATTTAAACGGTTACCTATAATGTAATTTTGTGAATTTTTTGAAACGCGAAAGAGCTGAGGGCAGGTTGCGCGATCTTTCCTATCTGCTACACCCTAAGGCCATATTCAGCACCTTCAAGTATCTGATGGAAACAGAGCCCGGTTCAATCGCTCTCCTTAGGACGGTACGGTCGCAACGACCTGAGATATCAGCTACGCAATATGTGGCGGACCTTCACGCGCATCCATACATCTCGCATGCCAATACCCGCGGCGATTTTTTCCATACCCTGAAGATAATGGTAAAAAACAATGTCAGCGCATTGGCAGTGACAACTCACGGCAAAGGCAATCCGCGGGAAATGGATTTTTGGGATATCAAGGAGTTTATACTCGCCAATGACCTTGGCAGCGCGCTAGAGTTTCGAGACGTCGGAAGCACATTTTCAATAAAGCACAATGGCAAGCGGCTTGAGTTTATCGCTTCATACGAGATGTATGTGGAGGTTCCGGGGGTCAGTGGCCGAGTAGATGTCGTGAATCTTCTTCCAGAAAAAGGTTTCATAGAAAAAGCAAGGCCTGGCATGACCCTATCCGATTATGCCAAGCTAAACCGCGATTATGATGCTATCATGATTGGAGCCCACCCATATACTATTTGGGATCCGCACGGGCCCCGCGGCTTCTTCAGGTTCAGGATTGCGAGCGATGGTGAGAGAAAAGCCATCCAAGATAACTATTTTCCCCTCATGGACGCTGTTGATCGCGTCTCATCAAACTGCGCATGGATGATTGAAAGCAATGCTCTGCTCCTGCAAGATTTCGGTAAGACCCTGACGAACTCGGATGCCCATTGCAAAACAAGATATGTCAGGCATGAACTAGGGCGGGCTGGAAACATCCTAAAACACGGAATTGGACTGAGGGAAGCCATCCTGTCCGGGCAATATAGAAATTATCTTCGCTATACCCCTATTCTGCAGTTCCTCATATCAATAGCTTTTGATAAACCCCAGAAAGATTTCCCATAATATGTATTTTATCTCTGTCCCAGCAAAACCCCGCCACCAAGGTAGTTCTACCCCTTAAAAACAGTAGCCTCTATGGTCTATATAGCCGTTCTCAGAATGTCTGAGCATTGAACCCAGAGGCCAATTCTCCAGTAAATCCGCAAGTCCATAAAAATACCTCGCTTCGATAAAATCGAATCGTCCGGGTTCGTTTGACAATCCCGAAATCTCCAAAAAACAAACTCGTGCGCCGTCTCGCGGCGCAGCGTAAGGCTGCGCCTGCCCAGCGCCGCAACGTCGCTATTTTTCCACCCAAAACCGCAGCCCAGCGCTCACGCTGGGGGCTTTTGCTACGCAGCCGGGGCAGCTCCAGCACTGCCACGAGAGCACATTCTTTGAAGAAACTGATCGCCAGTAATGGCAGGCAGATAACCGGTGCAAGCATGTTTGCCAGCACCCAGAAGTTGTGCAACAGCACAGTCATGGCAAAAAAGAGATATCTCACAATCCCATCCCTGCAGTTTGTCGGGATGTTGAATGCATCCTGATACTTGTTCGCATTCTCTATCGCCCAGCGATCCCGGTAGTCCTCAGCCACGGCGTAGGGGTCCTTCTTTATCTCTGCCGCCTTCCTATTTGTCAGGAATCCGTAAATCTCTCCACTACCGTTTTCATCTTCCAGAAGCAGAAGGTTGACCGGATAGTCATTCACCTCGTAGTTTTCAATGATACGTGGGAAATGCCTTTTCTCCCTGCGTAACTCATCGATCCACCGCAGGGTCTTGCTGTCTGCGGTGTTTGGCACTATGAATTCTATGCCTTCCACATCGAAGAAGAGAAACAATGCGGAGTTCTTGAATTCCCTGTCCAGATAGGCACGCCTGATGCCTACGCCAAGACGTTTGACAGCCAGGACTGCTTCCTCTACAAGAGGCGCATCCATCCTATCATCCTTTGAGACAGGGCAGGCATATATGACGAACCTCATGCCTTCGTTTACAATGGCGACGGTGAGATACCTGAAAGCGTAGTTGGTGCTGTTCTTCCTTTTACCTCCGACGACCCATGGGTTGTCTATCTCACCGTAATAAGGATCTTCAGTGAAGTCCACTGCGATGTCAAACGTTCTTCTGCTAAAAATGTTGCAGATTGCATTCGCTGCTTCGGAAGCCCAGCGGCGAATATGTTTTTGTACTGCTTCTTTGCTGAGCTTCTGTCTTGCATGATGATAGAAATCATCAGCAGAAGGCAGGCCGGCTTGTCGGCTGGTTTCTTCCACTGATTTGCCGGCCAGAGCTGCCGCTAGCACGAGGTCGGTGAAATGCTTTGGCAGATATCTGCCGTTGCTTCCGACATCAAAGAGAGCACAATTACGCAGCGCCCTCATCCATTTGCCAAGCTTTTTATGTTTTTTCTGGGAGGTTTGAGGCATGGGATCGCCTCGCTCCGCGGTGGTTGGTCAAACCGTTGTTAGCCGCGGAGCAGGCTTATTTTGGCGCCAAAAGTAGATAATTGTTTATCTCATTTGCGCTAGCTGGTTATGTGCGAAAAGATGTTCGGAATTACTGTTCTCAGACGGAGCATTATCTTATTATTAAACGGCCGATAAAGTGATAAAATGGCAAGGAAAAACATAACCTACAACCAACCTTTAGAGAAAGAGATAGGATTCGCAAGGGCCGTGAGGATTGGCAACATAATCGCCGTCACCGGCACCGCCCCCATCGCAAAGGATGGTTCAGTCCAAGCTCCCGGCGATGTCTACGGTCAAGCAAAACGTTGTCTTGAGATAATCAAGGACGTCATCGAGCAAGCTGGCGGTAAGCTCGATAATGTGATAAGAACCCGGATTTTCATCAAGGACATGAAAAAGTGGAAGGACGCGGCAAGGGCGCATGGAGAATACTTCTCAAAAATACAGCCCGCGTGCACGTTTGTCGAGGTATCCGGATTCATCAATCCGGACTGGCTGATTGAAATCGAGGCGGACGCTGTAGTTGAAGACTAGCGGAGTCTGACAATGCTTCAAACAGAACGAGCATTTTCTACTTCTTCAATTCCCTACGATGATTCTACCCCGTCCAAGGCATAGTATTATTAACCAAGACTGCGACAATGTTGTAGGAATAAGAAAATTCTGATTTTGGTTATAAAATTCTATTCTCCCTAAAAGCGAGCATCAGAAGATAATCGAAATCGAATCTTTAGGGTGAATGAAAAAAATGAAATTCAGCGAGATGAATATATCGAGAAGGACAATGGAAGCTTTAGACGAAATGGGATATACGGACGCAACCGAAGTGCAGGAGAAAACAATCCCGTTCATCCTGCAGGGCGAATCCGTCGTTGTGCGGAGCCAGACCGGGACCGGCAAGACTGCCGCATTCGGCATCGGCCTGGTGGAAACCATATCGCACGACAGGAGCAAGAAATGCCTTATCCTGGTACCAACCAGGGAATTAGCCCTCCAGGTGGCGACCGAAATCAGGTCTATCGCCAAGCACCACAACATGAACGTCTATGCGATTTATGGCGGGCAGGGCATGGGCCATCAGATGTCCGCTCTCCGTAGGGGATTTGATATCGTGGTCGCGACCCCTGGCCGCCTCCTTGACCACGTGCAGCGCGGTACCATGCATCTCTCCACTGTCAACTGCGTAGTCCTTGATGAGGCCGACCGTATGCTTGACATGGGATTCAAGCCGGATATAGACCGCATACTCCGCCAGCTGAACCCGGAGCGCCAGACCATGCTTTTCTCAGCCACTCTGGAGCCGGAGATCCGCAGGATAATGGGGTCGTATATGGAATCGCCCGAGATCATAGAAATAGGTCCTGTGGGGAAAGTGGCGAAAATAGACGAGGAATTCATCACATTGAGCAGGGCCGAGAAGCTGGACCGCCTTAAGCAGATTCTCGCAAGCGAACCCACTTCAAGGACAATCGTGTTCGTCGGCTCCAAGTGGCAGGTTGAAGTCATCTGCCAAAAATTGAACCGGCACGGAATAGAGGCAAAGTACCTGCACGGCGGCAAAAGCCAGACCCAGCGCGAGCGGACACTGCGCGAGTTCCAGGAAGGCAGATTCAGGATACTTATCGCAACCGATGTCGCAGCCAGAGGGTTGCATGTCGAGGACATTTCCCACATTATCAACTATGACCAGGCCGATAGCACGGATATGCACACCCATCGCATCGGCAGGACCGGACGCATGGGCAAGGCCGGCCGGGCCATAACATTTATCGAATCAGACCCGCTCCCGAAAAGGCCAAGAGGCGGCAGGGGCGGGGCGCCAAGGTACGGCGGGTCAGGACTTCCCGGACAGCGCGACAGGCCAAGCCCTTCGGGTCATGGCCATGGCAGTAGCGGGGGAAGATCCAGAACGCCTGCCCATGGCCATAACGTTCCGGGCCAAAGGAACCGGCCAAGGGACCGAAGGCACAGACAATGGTGATTCTTCGTATCATGGCCCGCGTCTTCGTTCGCAGGGAAAAGACCAGGCGCACTCTTTAAATTCTCGTCGCAGCATCTTACCTGCAGTATGCGCGCGTTCATTTCCAAATTGAATCACAGCGAGCTGCTGGGTATCAGACCCAATTTGGAAAGTAGTGACCGAATGAGACATACTCCGTCTGCTTGCAGCGGGGTCTATTCGGTCACTTTGATTCTCTTGCTTCTGATTCCGCTTTCCATGGCTGCAGAAGCGAACATAACCTATCATCTCAATCTTGAGATGGAATCCTCCTGTCCGGACGACATCCTCAACGTGGATGCCATAGCCTCCAACGGCGAGCCTGCTTCTGACGTGGAGCTCCGTCTCGTCCTTTATTATCCATACCAGGGCCTCCGTGCGCTGAAACACACAGATACCAGCGGCCATACATTTTTCGAGCTGACCAGGAACGGCACCTATCGTATCTATATCAACACAGAAGCCTATGACCACGAGCAGTACGAAGTCTTCGATTATCCTGAATCCTGCCCTCCGCCTCCGCCAAAGCAGATGAACGCGACTGTCGCAGTAGATTGCGGGAACCTGGCGGCTGGCGGGAACGCGATGCTCACGATGAATGTGACAGAAGGCGGCATTCCGCTCAAGGATGTTTTCGCGCGCTCCCTGCACTGGTCGTCCATGTCAAGCAGCACCGGCGCCATCGCGCTTCCGCTGGAGCAGGACGACTATTTCGTGATTTTCGAGAAAGAAGGATATACCTCCCAGACGGTTTTCCTGGAAGAACCATGCGTTTTTAATGATTGACACGGTAGCCTTCGTCATGAGGGGGAGCATAGACAGGCTTCTGCCTGTTCTTCTGGTTCTAGGATTGGTTCTGCTGTTTTCTTTCGGCTGCCTTGAGCAGTTGAAGCAGGCGCTCGGAATGGGCGGCCAAGGCCCGCAATGGACCGACACGCTCGGTCCCAAGGTCGAGGAGATGAACGCGCGGATACATTCCGCATCCAGCGCCTCGGCTGTGGCGAACCTCAAATCCGAGCTCGCCAGCCTCCGCACAGAAGCCCAGGCCGACGACCGCTATTTCAAATATCTCACGCTCATAGACGCGCAGGACCTCACGCTTGAAGTGCTCAGCACATACATGGAGTACCAGACCGAGACCGCCGCCATAAGCGCGGGCGGTGTCGACTGCAGCAAGGATTATTTCCAATTCATAAGCCGGCTGAAATCCGCGAATGCGACCGCCAATGCGGCTGTCTCTAAGGCCAGCACCTACCATTCATCCAATCTGAACAGCACAGCGGACCTTCTCGTCTCAGCGATTAGCGAAGCCGATACCGCTGGCATGGCGGTCTATGCTGAAATGCTTGAACTAGATCTCGGCCTGGACTGCCCGGTTTCCAAGAGCCCTGCCACTACCTACACCACCCCTCTTTCAAGGCAGGATGCCATAGCGCTCGTTGTGGCTGAGGTAGTCGCCCAGAACGATTACTATGTCTATGCGACTTCATCCAGCCCGCTTCCGGCAGGCACGGTCGTCACCTCCACCCGCGGCGATGAGGAGTTCGATTACACCCTCGCTTCGGACACCTGGTTCTTCTTCGTTGATACCGACCCGTTCGCGCCATTCGACCACGACACGTTCTTCGTGTTCATCGATGTGGCGACCGCCGAATACTTCGTCACGAACGAATCCTACTACCCTGTGATAAACGGCATATCCTACTTCGCCTCGATGGATTCCAGGTTGGATGCCAGCCGGAGGGTCTATCCAGACCCGTCCGAAGGCAACCTCACCTACAATCTTTCCGGCCCCACGTTCGTGACGCTTCCCTATGATGCATTGGCCATAGCCAACCCCCCGGCCGGCACACCGCTGCCCCTGATGGATTATCAATGCTGCGATGGTGTCGGCAACAAATATGCGCTGGTGATGAGCGGCTATGACGACCCAACGTTCGATTCAGACACGAGCACGGTCTATGACTATCTGAAGGGCCAGGGATACAGCGATGATGACATAACCTACCTCACCACCAGCCTAGGGACACCCAACAGCGATGGGCAGACCACGCTGGCAAGGGTCGAGTCCGCCTTCCGCTCCCTGGCGTTGAACGCCGAATGCTGCGATGACGTGTTCATCTACCTGGCCGGCCACGGCAAGTCCAAGATGCACAACCAGTACAAGAACAAGAAAACCGGAGAGACGAAATGGGCCTCGTCCACGAGCGAACTCCCGGGCGGGATGAGCAACTGGAAATACACCGGCGTGCGCCAGAAGCTCCACAGGATAACCGTCAATCCGCAGTTCACCGAGGAGCTCTCTGACGGAAGCCGGGTCACGCGTGGAAGCCCTGCTGGCGGGCGTGTTTTGGACACCACCATAGACGCATGGCTGGACCCGATGAAATCCTGCGACATAACAGTCATGTACCTCTCCTGCTACAGCGGCGTGGCTGCAGGGAACATCAAGAGCCCGGGCCGGACGGTAATCACCCCTGTGGGAGACAACCCCGCATACGGCACGACCACGGCTTTCAACGGATGGAAGCCCGGCGGCTTTTTCACCCAGAACTTCATCAAGGCAAAGACCGATTCATCTGTGAAGAATGCTGCTGACAACAACGGCGACGGCCAGGTGAGCGACAAGGAGGCGTTCGACTGGGCCAAGGGCAAGACCAAGGATTATGTCAGGAGCAAGCTGGGCAAGGACAACACCGCCACCTGGACCGACCCGGAGAGGTGCTGGTGCTGCAATGTCAACTGCACCGAGCAGACAAACTGGAAGTGCACAGTGTTCGAGGCAAGGAACCAGCCCGACTGCCCTGAATGCAAGTACAAGAGGGTAGGTGATTACTGCAAAAACATGACCCCGCCCATAGACCAGCCGCCTCCCAACATCACGAATGGCACGGGCAACGGAACCGCTGGCAATGGCACGACCGGCGGCACAGGCGAACAGCCTCCGGCCAATGCGCAGGCCGTCTGCGGAGATGGCCAGATAACAGGTAATGAAGGCTGCGATTACGGCAGCACCAGCACCAACAAGTGTCCGGAGGGCTACTACTGTCACGACAGCTGCGTGTGCAAGAAGCTCGAGACCACTGTGGTCTGCGGTGATGGAAGAATCTCAGTGCCGAGCGAGGACTGCGACGGCGGCAATGTCAAGTTCAAGATATGTCCTGAGGGCTATACGTGCACCATATGCAAGTGCCTGCAGACAAAGACGCAGTGCGGCGATGGCAAGGTGCAGGCGCCTGAGGAGTGCGACCATGGCAACAGCTTCACCCAACAATGCCCTGGCGGCAAGGTCTGCTCGGGTTGCAGGTGCTATGCCCCTGGCGAGGTTCCGCCAGAGGAGGCCTACTGCGGCAACAACAAGCGCGAAGGCAATGAGGAATGCGACGGAACTGACAACATGGCATGTCCGACCGATCAACGCTGCGGCGCAGGCTGCACATGCACAGAAGAGCCAGGGTGCGGCAACAACAAGCGCGAAAACAACGAGGAATGCGATGGTACTGATGATTCCGCATGTGGAGAGGATGAATACTGCAACGATGACTGCATCTGCACTGACCTCTGCGGCAATAACAACGTTGATGGCAACGAGGAATGCGACGGGAGCGACGATGCCGCATGCGGAGAAGACGAGTATTGCAGCGCAGACTGCCTCTGCACCGGCGAGGCGCCTGAATGCGGCGACGGCACGGTGAACGGCAACGAGGAGTGCGAGGAGGACAGTGACTGCGCCCAAGGTGAGACCTGCGACGACTGCCTGTGCTGGCAGACACCAGCATACTGCGGCGACGGCACCAAGAACGGCAACGAAGAATGCGACCCTGAAGCCACGCCGACAGGATGCATGGAGCCAGCGGTCTGCAACCGGGGTTGCGATTGCATCTCGCCGCCTTCGCTGAACTGCGACTCCATATGCGGATATACTCAGGGAGCCGAGAGCTTCGGCAGCACATACACCACTTCGACCGATTGCATGAACCGGGTCAAGAACTACTATGGGAGCAGGACCTGCTACCTCACTTGCGTCTATGCATATCTCTACAAGTCCACGAATATCGCAGGCTCGGCCACGTGCTGCTGCGGCATGAAGAAGGAGTTCGCGTGCTCCCAGGATTGCAAGACATGCCCCGGGAACCAGACGTGCACGGATAACGCGCCCAGCTGGTACGAACCATAATTATTTTTTATCTATACTTGGCGGTGGCGTCATCTTGCGCCGCCGCCACCTCCTCCTCCTCCGCCACCGCCGCCAAAGCCGCCGCCACTGAAGCCGCCACTGAAACCACCGCCGCTTCTGCTTGACGAGGCAGAGGCCATTCCAGTGCTTATGGAGTTGGTCATCGAATGGAAGTGGGAATAGTGGCTGAAATATACCGAGCCGGACGTTTCAGCTTCCGGAATGACGACCTTTATCGCATTGCGCACCTTGTCAGGGATCCCGAAAGCCGTCGCATATATCAGATAGCCTTCCCACACCGCAAGGTCCCTGGGCGCCTTGTCCTTGAGGAGGGTGTAATCGTTGAGGAACCTCTTGAAGTTGTTCCATTTCGCCTCGAGCACGCGGCCTTCGTCGGTCCATTTCCCGAGCACCTCGGGTTTCTTCACCACGAATATCAGTAAAGCAGCCCCCTCGACAATCATCATCCCAGCTTCCAGATCGAACAGATGCAGTTCCATGAAAAAAACGAACACGGAAAGTATGATGTAAGCCAAGGACCAGAGTGTAATCAGGCTGTTCCCCTTGGTTTCCAGATAGCCTTCTCCGCTGAACCAGTTTTTGATCCGGCTGCTGTAACCACTTACCAAGGATAATATCTCATCGCTATTGCTATACTTGCTGAATTCTTTCACAGAGAACAAGCCGCCGTATGTGTGTTCCTCTACGAATGAATAAAGCTTGGCCTGATGCGGTTTCAGGATGGTCGCATCCTTGCCTTCGACCCGCCTGAATTCAAGCGTCTTCTCTTTCTGCTCTCCGAGCAATCCTTTTTTTCTGGTCTCAGTCTCCTCGATCTTGAGGAAACCCAGCTTCACAAGCATCAGCATCTCCGCACTCAACGCATCCGGGTTGAATCCCTTCCCATGGGGGTCGAGCAGATATTGCGCCTGTGCTGGGGAAAGGTCACCAGGAGCATCCCTTTCGTATTCCGCGATGTAATTCAGCTCTGAAAGGCTTTTCTCCCTCCCATATCTCAGGTAGGCATAAACGAATATGAGCGGAAGCCCGGCAACCGAGATTATGGTGATTGCCAGCATTACAATCCTAATGTTCTCTTCAGCCTTTATGTAGGCGTTCTCCCCATTGACTATGTCCTGCTTTGTCATATAGTTGGTCGCTTTCCTCATTCCTGAGAACCACTCCTTGGGCATGAGCAGGTTCAGCTCGAGATAGGTCTTGGCAGGGTGATAGGGGGATTTGATTTCCAGCGTGTCTCCGCTGGCTGTCTGCTGGTAGCTGAGTCCTGGCGGGTGGATGAAATATGTCGTTTGCGAGGCGTCTCCAGGGAGATGCAGCGTCACATCCAGTGTTCCGATGTCTTTCTCCCACGTGTCGCCCCATAGCTTGTAGAAGAACTGGGCGGTGTCTTTCTGCTCCAGTATGGCGCCCTGGACGGTATAGTTGAAGACGACCTCGACCGTTTCGTCCGAATATGCGCTTCTGAGCACAAGCTCCTGATAGCCCTGGTTCATCTGCGTGAAGAAGCGGCAGTCTTTCCGGACGCAATAGCCGCTCGCATCGGTTATCTCAAGGTCAGGAGGCTTCTGGAGATATAACTCAGTGAAACTGCCGTCTAGGTTGTATGTGATCCTCTCCACGACATCCACTGTGCCATCGCTGTTCAGGTAATAGTCCAGCTTGGCGTTTGATATGGAATAATCCCTGGCCATGGCCAGCGAAAAGGCCAATAGCAGGATCAAAAGCAGATGCCTTTTCACAGTTTCACCTTCACCGCCAGCCTGTCTATGGCATCCGTCTCCAGAAGCCCCGTCTCCCCGAAGCCCAACGGCGGCGCCAGGATGTTCTGCGGGAAGGTGGCGATGCGGGTATTGTATATGGTCACCACATCATTGTAGACCATCCTCGCCCGCGCTATGCCGTCCTCGAGGCTCACCAGCTGCCTCTGCAGGTCAAGGTATCCCTGGTTGGCTTTGAGCTCCGGATACGCTTCGGCCACCGCGAACACGCTTTTCATGCTGGCGGACAGGGCGTTGCTTTGCGCGATGACCTCGTCCTGCGACGAGGAGCCCAGTATGCCGGTTCGCCTTTTCGTTACCTCCTCGAAAACGTTTTTCTCGTGCTTGGAATAGCCCTTTACCACCTCGGCCAGGTTATAGACGAGGTCAGCTCTTTTCTTGAGCTGGACGTCTATCTGCGCCCATGCGTTCTTCACCCGGTTTCTCGCTGTTATCAGGGAATTGAAAACAAGGATGACGCCGAGCGCGACAATGACTACTACCACGATAGCGATGCTTGCCAGGATGTCAAGGGCCATGGTATTATTTTATGCTGAAATATTAAATAGCCTGCTGCATCGCGAATCTTCAGGAGGCAAACATCTCCGGCTCTCGCAGCCTTAGTCTTACGGAGTCTGCGAGGTCTAGTCTGTACGGAGCAGAACCTAGAAGACAGAAGAATGAGAATATTGAAGATTACATAAGTGGGCTTCAGTTTGGCGCTTCGCGCCAAATCAGCCCACTTTCCCTGAGGTCAGACTCAGGAACCACAGTATGGACTAATGGAAAGTGGGCTTCCCGGTTGGCCTTGACGAGTATGCAAGGAGCCATCACTGTCTGAGCCGCCAGCCGCCCCATATATCGGGGTGGCAGGTGTCTACTCGGTCCTGTATCTTACAAGCACGAGACAAAGCGCTTAGGGCTGCTCCTTCCGGCCTGACCCGGTTCACACAGTGTCCCGCCATATAAGGCAGGACGTCAACGCTTAAGGTGACGGGCATGCACAAACGGCAAAACGCCCCGGGCATTCGAGCCGCCTAAGGGGATTTGCGGTGCCGGGACCCCTGGTCCCGCTCTAGCCCATATATATTATGAAGAAGCCGCTTAAAAAGCGTATCGCACTCTTTTTTCGACGTCCTTCACGCGTTTCAGCACGCTGTCAGATTTGACATACGCTCGGTATCCTTCAACAAATCCATCTTTCTTCTCATTTCCGTCAAGGGCCCTTAGCATGGTGAAGACATCCACAGCCTTGTCCTCGATATCGTTCGATACGAAACCCAAACCGAAATCTATCACGAACAAAACACCAACACCTGCGCCTCGTCCGCTGGCAGGCATCGCGCTTCCGCTCGCGCACGATTCGGGTTCGGTTTTTTCGGGTTTTGTTGTTTCGAGTTCGCTTTTTTTGGTTTTTTTGTTTTCGCTCACGACGAGGTTCGCGGGAGTGTAATCCCCGTGTATGATATCATTAGCATGCAGTTTCGCGAGTATCGCGCCCGCATCATATGATTGTTTTTTGGTCATCTCCGGACGCTTCCCGCTGACAAATGTCATGGTTATGTCGAAGTCATCCACGCACAGCACCGTGGGGCAATCAACGCCAGCAAGCTTCGCCCTGTGCAACAACCTCGCTTCGCTCCGGGTCCTTTCGCTCCGCAGCCTGGAGTCCAGCTCCTTCACACGATATCCTTTCACAATCCTGCTCTTCACCACTGCCGCACGGCCGATGAAAGTCGTCTTGCTCAGGACAGCCTCTGCTCCGCGCATAATATCATCTGAAAAGAAGCTTTGACAGCACCGCGAATATGAGCAGCATGATGCCCCAGCTTATTACTATGCCCGGGTCTATCAGGACGGCTCCGAGGCCTAGCAGAAGAAAGACGAAAACCACCCACACGCTCCACTTCCACGCGAAAACCTTGCTCCCATCAAGAGGGAACGCAGGTATCATGTTGAACAAAGCCAGCATGAGGTTCATCGCGGCCCCGAACTGCCATGCGTTGAGCGTCCCATACGAGATTCCGAATCCCGAGAAATTGCTGCCCCATGTCACCAGGAAGCTGAAATACTGCTGTATCGGGGCTACCAGCTGCAGCGCTACGAATAGCATCAGCAGGGTTATGTTGACCGTGGGCCCGGCCAGGGAGATGATGCCATTCTGTTTCTTGCTTATCCTGTCCGAGTAGATATACACGGCGCCAGGCGCAGCGAAAAGCACGCCGAACAATGACGTGACGAGCATGAACACCAATCCCTGGATCCACATCCTGAACTTGGCCTGGGCGCCGTAGTATATGGCGACCAGCTTGTGCCCCATCTCATGCAAAATAAAACCGCTTCCCACCGTGACGAGGATCGGCAGCATGAAGAACAGGAACTCCCTCGGGTATTTCAGCGCGCCCTCAGGCTGTGCGAACACTATCGCCATGGCCAGCGATATGGCAACCACGCTTATGGTTATCTGTACTGCTTCATCCCTGTCTATGAGGAATTCCAATCAATCCACCAGTTTTTCCTCGTAAAGTATGCGCACCTTTGGCGGGCTTATCAATCCGTTATAGCTTTCTATGACCCCGAACACTTCGCTGCCATTATCCAGCGTTATCTTTATCTTGTCGTTCTTCCTTCCTGGCGCCACTGCCCTGCCGGGCCTCCCTATGAGGCTCGGTATCCGTTCGTCAGCGACAACAGCCACAACATCCCCGCTCTTTATTCCCCTGACCTCAGGATATATGGTCGTCACGGCCACAGAAGCCACTGTGCCCAATGCCATCATCTTGAGCATCTCCACCAGCGTCGCATCAGCAGACAGGGCGAACCATAGCAATGGCAGGCATACTGCTATCAGCATGAGCTTGAAGAAAAGGAAAATCCGCATCATCTCACCGGTACATCGTGGCAGCAGCGGTCTTGAACTTCTGCACGCTCTCAATGTCCTCCTTCTTGACGCCCGGCACGATGGACTTGAAGGACATCTCGAAATGCCTTGCGCTGACCTTCCTGGCCCCATCACGTATTGCCGCCATGCCCGCTTCCCTCACGAGGTTGTCTATGTCTGCTCCTGTGAAGCCGTCTGTGAGCTTGGCCAGGTCTTTCAGGCCGACCTCCTTGTCCAGGGGCATCCTGGCTGTGCATATCTTGAATATGTCCAGCCTGGCGCTCTCATTCGGAGGCACGGTCTCTATCAGCCTGTCGAATCGTCCTGCCCTCATCAGCGCAGGGTCCAAGATATCAGGGCGATTTGTAGCTGCTATGACGACCACGTTCTTCAGGCTCCTGAGCCCGTCCATCTCTGTGAGCAGGGTATCCACAATCCTTTCCGTGACCTGGGTGCCGCCATCCCCATGGCCGGTCCTTCTGGCCGCTATGGCGTCCATCTCGTCTATGAACAGCACGCAGGGCGCAGCCATCCTGGCTTTCTTGAACAGCTCGCGCACCGCCTTCTCTGACTCGCCGACGTATTTGGTCAGCACCTGGGCCCCGCTTATGGATATGAAATTGGCCTCGCTCTCGTTGGCCACTGCCTTCGCCAGCAGCGTCTTCCCTGTGCCAGGAGGGCCGTAAAGCAGTATCCCCTTTATCGGCCGGATGCCCATCTTCTCGAACACCTCCGGCCTTTTCAGCGGAAGCTCCACTGCCTCCTGTATCTCCCTCTTTATCTCGCCCATGCCGCCTATGTCTGTCCATTTCACCGTGGGCCGCTCGACATACACCTCGCGCAGGGCAGATGGCTGTATCTCGTGCATTCCATTGAAGAAGTCCTCCCTGGATACTGTTATCTTCTCCAATATCTCTGTGGGCAGGGTCTCCTCCTCTATGTTTATGGCTGGCAGCACCCTCCGCAGTGCCTTGATGGCAGCTTCCTTGGTCAGCAAGCCTAAATCAGCGCCGGTATAGCCGTGCGTCACTGCGGCTATCTCTTCCACATCCACATTCTTCTCCAGCGGCATGCATCTCACATGGATATTGAGTATCTCGCTCCTGCCTTTCTTGTCAGGCACGCCTATCTCTATCTCGCGGTCGAACCTGCCAGGCCTCCTCAGTGCCTGGTCTATGGAGTCAGGACGGTTCGTGGCTCCGATGACTATGACCTCTCCCCTTGCCTTCAGTCCATCCATGGCGGTGAGGAGCTGCGATACCATCCTCTTCTCCACCTCGCCGGTGACTTCCTCCCTTTTCGGCGCGATGGCGTCTATCTCGTCTATGAATATGATGGATGGCGCGTTCTCCTGGGCCTCTGCGAACAGCTTCCTCAGCCTCTCCTCGCTCTCGCCCACGTACTTGCTGATTATCTCAGGCCCGCCCACATAGAAGAAGTTGGCGTCAGACTCGTTCGCCACTGCCTTGGCCAGCAGCGTCTTGCCTGTGCCAGGAGCCCCATACAGCAATATCCCCTTTGGCGGGTCTATGCCCAGCCTCTCGAATATCTCAGGATGCCTGAGGGGCAGCTCAATCATCTCGCGTACCTTCTGGATGGTGTCCTTGAGCCCACCCACATCATCGTAGGTGATGTTGGGCACGTTCTTTATCTCCTTCATGGGCTCCTTGTTTATCCTGACCTCTGTCTCCTCTGTTATCATGACCGGCCCCTGCGGCAGCACCTGGGCCACGATGAGCGGTATGGAGGTCCCGAAGATGCCGACAGGGAGCAGGTTTCCCTTGAGCAATGCCTTGCCTATCAGCCTCTTCTTGACATACTGGTCGAAGCCCACTGAATACCGTACCGGTTCCTGCGGGGCGAGCACCACCTTCTTCGCCATCTTGGCCTGCACCCCTTCCATCCTGACCTTCTCGCCAAGGCCTACCCCGACATTCTGCCTCAGGATGCCGTCCATCCTTATCATGTCCAGGCCCTCGTCGTCAGGATGGGCCTGCCAGACGATGGCAAGGGCTGACTTCTTTCCGGTGAGCTTGATGATGTCGCCTGTGGATACCCCCATCTGGCTCTTCGCCTTGGAGTCTATCCTGGCAATCCCTCTCCCTATGTCGTTCTGGAAGGCCTCTGCGACCTTAAGCGTCATGGCAGGCATATGCTAACCTCTGACAAGAATCTGGCCATCTTTCTCCTCTATCTTGACCGCTATCCTTGTATTTAATAGTGACTCTTTTTTAAGGCCCACGACGGTAGCGAGCGCGATGTCCCCAGCCACCCCAACACCCAAAAAGCGCAGCGCACTCTCCCGTCCGAGCGTCACTTCCCTCCCTCCGACATCCGCCTTAAGCGTCTCGTCCTCGCACCTGAGCTCCTTTATCTCCCCCAGCAGCATCTCGCCTGCCCGTCTCATCAGCAGCCTCGTAGATGCGCCGATTTCTATGTTCCCGTTGGACACGTTCGCCCCTTCTATCAGCGCCTCATCGCCCACCTTCAGCCTCTCGGCCCGGGCAGTGCCGTCCACCACCAGGCATCTCCGCTCGTTCCTGCCATCGGAAAGCATGAACGAGAACCCGCGTATCTTCTTCCCATCGCGTATGAAGCTGTCATAGCCTTCTATGGCGCTTACGGCTCCCCTCAGATGGACAGTCTCGCCATCGTTCAGCTCTGCCAGGCTGGAGAAGGCTGCTTTCCTGGTGACCTCAAGCATGCCGCCATAGCCCAGGTGGAGCTCGCCGCCCCGCTCATAGGCGCCTTTCACCCGTATCTCGTCCTTGGAGCGCAGGCTTTTCGCAAGCTCCACATCATCGTTCCACAGGACAAGCGGCTTTCCGCCGCCTGCGCTTTCATCCACCACTTCCACGACCCGTGAGCGTTTCCCTGAAGAATATGTCGCCATCGGCCAGACTTTCTTCACAGCAGCCGAGAATCCGAACCTCCTCGCCCCTTTGGGTATGTCTGCCAGCCGGTAGTCCCTCTCTTCCTCCTTCAGCATGCCTTTCTCCTTGGCTATGAGCCTCAGGGCGACCTCCCGCGTGAGCAAGCCATGGAACGATTCTATCTTTGCCGAGAGGGCGGCCTCGAGCTCGTCCGCAGTCATGGTTTTGAGAAGCTCTGCCTCTGCATCCATTACTACATCTCGCCGGAAAATGATTTAAACCCGCATCACCCTAATCCAATCCATGCATGTGATGTCCAGCATGGAGTATTCATTCATCATCAGCGAGCTCGCGCCATCGCTCTCCGGCAAGCGTTTCAGCCGCATCCGCAAAATAGGCGAAAAGACCTACCGCATGAAGATAGGCAGCACAGAGGTGCTATGCGAGCTGGGGGTCAGGATGCACGCGACAATGTACCTGGAAGAGAGCCAGGATACAGACAAATTCGCAGAGAAGATAAACAAGGAGCTGGACAACGCGAGGCTGCTCGCCATCGAGCAGATAAACAAAGACCGCATCGTCTCGTTCGTCTTCGACAGGGCATCACTCATCATGGAAATGTTCGGCGATGGCAACGCTGTTCTGGTTTGTGATGGGAAAACCGTCTGCGCCCATAGATACGAATCCTGGTCTGACAGGGAGATAAAGGTCGGCAGCGAGTACAGGCCCCCCAAGTCCGCTCCGTCCGAAAAGCTGGAGCCCACCGATAAATACATCATCGTCTCGCTCATGAGGATGCCATTAGGCAAGCAGTACGCGCTGGAAGCGCTCGCAAGAGCTGGCATAGACGAGAAGAGGCAAGGGAACAAGCTCACAAAGGAAGAGACCACAAAACTCGAGCAGGCGATATCCGATATCATATCCAACGCTAAACCATTCGCTTTTTACGATAATGGCAAGTTGGTTGATTTCGCGCTCGCCCCGCTTTCAGCATACTCATCGCTCGAGAAGAGAGAACCAGCCACGCTGAGCGATGTTGCCGATGCGTATTACATGCACGCCGAGAAGCCTAATCCCGGACTGGAGAAACTGCTCAAGCGCCTGGAGAAGCAGGAGGAAAGGCTTGCGGAGCTGAAAGCAGAAGAGAAGGAGAACAAGGCGAAAGGCGATTTCATCTACGCGCACTACGCGGAAGTGGAAGAAGCCATAAAGGCGGCCAAATCAGGCAAATCCAAGGGGAAGATAGACAAGAAAGAAAGGTCCGTTGAGCTGGACCTTCAGTAGTAGGACTTGTTGGTTATCAGGTGGGGCTGGAGCAGGGTGTTCGCCCTCTTCGGCTTGTCCACGACCATGGAATACACCATCTCGTGGTTGTCCTTCGCGAGCACCTGGACGTTCTGTACCTTGAGGCCCTCATCCGTGAGCTGCTTGGTGACTTTGCTGAGGTCCTTCTCGTTTATCTTGATCACGACGGCGTTGAGGTCCTCCACCTTGTAGCCTCCTGCCTCGACGACCTGCTTGCCTTTGACAGGGTCTGTGACCTCCAGCGATATGACCGCCCTGCCTGAAAACACATCCACGCAGATGGTCTCTATGTTTATCTTGGCCTTGGCCAGCAAGTATGATATGTCCGCGAGCAATCCGACCTTGTCATCAGCTGAGATAACTATGGTTTTCATAAGCTCCACCTCTGAATCATAATCGATAAATCTGGATATAAGGTATCTTGTTTATATACATAACGTCTTTTCTGTCTATCAATCCCATGGAGACAGCTACATCCACAGGTCCCTTCCCCACGAGGTTGACTGAAGAGAATCTGGCGAGCGCATCCTTCAGCTCCTTTCCGTCTGCCTTCTTTCCGATATAGAAGCCGCGGTAGCTGTCCAGGTCTATGTATGCGCCGTCTCCTTCCAGCACCCTGCCTATGAGCTGCTCCTCGCATGCGGCCACTATCCGGCCTTTGGGCGTGTCGTGGATCTTAAGGTACATATCATCCTCCCAGTGATTATCTCCGTCTGGTTTTTAAGCAATTCCGGCTGAGGACTGGTCATATGTGGGACAGGCTCAATCCGGAATCCGTAGTTAACACATCGCTGCTCCTCATGGTCCTCCTAGGTATCCTCTTCGCATATTCATTTTTCATAGAACCCGGAATGGTAGTAGTGAAAGAAGTCCAGATAAACGGCACAGGAGTCCACATGAAAGTTGTTTTCCTGTCTGATTTCCAGCGGATGAGCACAGATCCGGAATTCATGCAGCAGGTGGTGGAGCTTACTGAGCGCGAGAATCCCGACATCATCCTGCTGGGCGGGGATTATATAGAGACGAGCGAAAGCGAACTGCCATCTGCCGCCCCGCTCAAGACCCTGCATGCCAGATATGGGGTCTATGGCGTGATGGGCAACCATGATTACGGCATGATAACCGGCCGCGAGTTCCCCCCTAATGACCTCATGGCATCAGGCATACGCGCTTTCCTTGAGGACAGCGGCATACGCATCCTGAGCAACGAGCATGTCCAGATTGGCAATGTCACCATAATCGGTCTTGACGACCTTTGGGCTGGTGAGCGGGATGAAGCTGCAGCGTTATCCGGAAACATCTCAGGCTACCGCATCCTGCTCTCGCATAATCAGTATGGCCTTCCAATCACAAAGAGCGACGCCGACCTCTACCTTTTCGGGCACACACATTGCGGCCAGATAAGATTGCCAGGCCTAGGCTCTGTCCCGAAGCTGTTCGGATTCAGGGGAGAATACGAGATGGGATACTACAAGGTGAACGGAAGCGATGTCTATACCACCTGCGGCCTGGCTGGCGGACCGAGATTCCTGGCTCCACCTGAAGTGACAGTGATTGAATTAAACTAGCTCATCCGAGCCTTTTCTGCACTATCGCTTCCTGGCTTTTCGGTGCGGGCCATTTTTTCGGATATCCGAAGATGAGCGGGCAGTACAGTTGCTGGCTGTCCTTCATTCCTAATGAGCGCAATGTTTCCTTGTCGTCCTTTATCATCGTCGCGAATCCGATGAAGCAGCTTCCCAGCCCCAAGTCATAGGCCTGGAGCATCATGTTCTGGGCGGCAAGGGCGCAATCAGTGGGTGCCCAGTCGCTTTTCTCTGCCACGATGAGTATGAGCAATGGCGCACCGTAGAAGATGACGTCCTCCATTATCTTCGCCCGTTCGGCCAGCCTCGCCCCGAACCCCAGGATGCCTATCTTGTCCTTCACCTTGCCTGACAGCTCCTTGATTTTCACCTTGTCAGTTATTACTATGAACCTGTAGGGGTGGACGCCCATGGCAGATGGCGCCATGGCTCCGGCCTTCAGTATCTTCTGGATGATTTCCTCAGGGACAGGCTTGTCCTCGTAATCCCTCACAGCCCTTCTTCCAAGGATGGCTTTTCCGGTTTCCATAAGACCACACAGCTATCTCGCCTCTAGCGCTTATTAATCTCTCGCAGTCCTATTCCATGAAGACTTCCACACCGCTCTTCCTCTCCTTGACTTTCAGCGTGAAAATCGCGATGACAGCTCCAAAAAGCACAATGACGGTCGCGACTATGAATACCGTGTGATAAGCGAGAATCTGCGCCTTGAGCGTCATCAGGGTGACGAACTGCGCCTGCGCGAGCGCATTGCCAGTGTAGATCTGGCTGTTCTGCGCGATTGCCAGGATATTGTTTTTCACAGACTCATTGAGCAGGGTGGCGAAGAGCGCGATGCCGAACGCTCCGGCTATGTTGCGGAAAAGGGCAAGCACCGACGACGCGATGCCTATCTCCTCTGCCGGGACCGCGGAAGCGATGATGGTCGTCCTCTGCGCCATGCCAAAGCCCATGCCGAAAGCCATGACAGATATCGGTAATACTAGGTCCAGCGTCGTGGAACGGGCGTCGAGGCCGATGAATAGGAAAATGCCGAGCGCGGCGACGGCGGTGCTCGCGAATATCACATACCTGGGCTCCACTTTGCCTATCAGACTGGAGCCTAACGGGGCAGCTATCATCATGCAGAATGCCATCGGCATGAAAAGGAACCCTGTTTCCGTCGCGTCAAGCCCGAGGTAGGTCTGGACGAACACAGGGAGCAGGAACAGGCCGCCCATCATGCCCATGAACACGATGAAATTGTTGATGAGGGCGCCGTTGAAAGCGCTTATCCTGAAGAACTTGAAATCCACTATGGGCTCGGGGTGGGTGGAGTCTATCCTGTAGAAGATATACGCGAAAAGCAGCACTATCGAGTAGCATGCGAGCGCCTCGTTCGAGAGCCAGCCCCAATCCATCCCCTTGTCGAGCACGAGGACGAGGGCTGATAACGTTATGCCGAGCGTGATGGCTCCCCACCAGTCGAACTTCACTGTCTTCTTTTCCGATACCGATTCCCTGATGAATACGAGAGCCATCGCGAGCCCGAGGAGCCCCACAGGAAGGTTTATCAGGAACACTGACCTCCATCCGAACATGTCTATGAGCGGGCCTCCGATCAGCGGGCCGAAGACCGATGCGGCTGCGAACGAGGCAGACCATAACCCCAATGCCTCGGCCCGCTCCTTGGCTTCCCTGAAAGTCACGGCCAGTATCGCCATGGCGGTGGGATAGTCCGCCGAGCCGGCTATCGCCTGGATGATACGGAAGAGAAGCATGGAATTGAGGTCCCAGGCCAGCCCGGCGAGGACCGAACCGAATATGAAAATGAGGAAACCCCAGATATAGACCTTCTTCCTCCCTATGGTGTCCCCGAGCTTGCCCCATACCGGCACGAACACCGCGTTGGCGAGTATGTACGCCGTCGCTATCCAGCCTGCCTGGGACACGGTGATGGAGAAATCCTGGATTATCTTAGGGAGCGCGAGATTGACTATCGTCTGGTCGAGCCTCCCGAGGAACGTGCCGATGATGACTGTGAGCAGTATCAGCCAGCGGGCGTCGTCCCTTTTCATGCGGATCAGCAGCCTTTTCGGGAAAAATTCACTTGTATACCCACATCCTGGCGGACATGCCGTTCTTGAGCTCAGGATAGGCCTGGGTGTCGAAAAGCGCCTTCACCTCGAACTCGCGCGACTCCCGCTTGTCCGATATGCTGAACACGATGTCACCCTCCCTGGCGCTCAGCCCGATGCTGTCCACCGAAGCCTCGTATTTCCTGTCGCCGTAGGCGTCCACGGTGAAGACCACGTGCTGGCCTGGTCTGATGTCCTTCAGCCCCCTGTCCTCCTGCACCCTGCCGACCAGCCTGAGCTCGTCGGTGTCTATCATCTTGACTATGGCGGTCTGGGGCGTGGCCATCTGGCCGGGCGCGTTGTTTATCCATATCACCAGGCCGTTGGTCATGGCATAGACTGTCTGGTTGCCCACAACCGCCAGCCGCTGGCCGTTGGACACCCTGTCGCCTTCGCTCACATAGAACTTGTCTATGGTGCCCGAGAGCGGCGGGCTGATGGATATTATCGGGGCCGTTATCTGGGCCTTCTCTATGTATATCCTGCTCTGGCTGTCCTGCCAGTAGAGATAGCCGCCGATTAGCGCGGCTACGACTATGATTATAACGAATTCTGTCAGCAGGGGGTGCTTTTTTATCCTGGCTATGACCGGGTTCTCGCCCAGGCCGGCCTCCTCCTTGTGCTTTGCTTCGTGGTGTTCCATATGCTCGCTCATGTCAATCACACTCCCAGGGTGCGCGGCCTGCTTTGTACTTGCAGAGAGCGCACCCTCGCAGGCGGCAGGGAACTGCTGTTCCCTGCGCACCGTGTTCGTTGCGACGAACACGATTGCCGCCTTCCGCACTCCTTATCTGTGGCGGGCTTCCTAGCGACCTGCGGTCGCTGGGACCCCGAGAGCGAAGCTCTCGAGGTCAGCCCTGGGAGTGTGCCCCTGTCCCTGTTCGCCTTAGCTATTATCCTGTTGACGCTCTCCAATGAATCGCACAATTCTTCCAGCTCGCTTTCGCTGAGGGACGCCAGGTTCGCCCGGATGGCCCGCCTGGCTGTCTTCCTGCGCTCCTCCATGACCGTCCTGCCCTTTTCTGTCATCTCGATGCGGACTATGCGCCGGTCGCTCTTGTCATGAAGCCTCCTGGCGAGCTCCTTATCTATCAGCCCGTCCACGATGGCGGTCATATTGGGCTTGGAGCGCCCCATATAGCGGCCCAGCTCGGACATGGGTATGGCACCCTGCCTCAGTAGCCCCAGCATCATGTACTGCGGGTCCATGGGGAGCGGCTTCATTCCCGCTTCCTCGCTCCGGCTCTTCATGATATGGACTGCCCTCATGAATGACCATACATTCTTCGCGATGCGCTCAATCTTGGCTTCGTCCATATTCTTACCTCTGGCTGGTCGTTTATTGATTAAAAACCTGAATAGTTAAGAATATGAACTATTTATAAAGATAGCCTCAAGGCACAGTGGTGGCTGTCCGGCAACCACACTGGGATTTTTTAAATGTAGTTTGCAACTTTCTTTCGCTTCTGCAGGAGTAGCGAGGTAGTCGAACGGCGCTCCATTCGCCATTCGCAACTCCTGCTGGTGTGAGACAGTTGTTTTCACGCAGGAGTATAGTTGGTTGCACTGCAACCACCAAACTCCAGCTCACATTCGTTCGCAGGAGTAGCGAAGCGGTCAAACGCGCCAGACTCAAGATCTGTTTGACATATTCCCTTTTCAATAGGGAATTGGGAAATCTGCTGGCTTAGTGCCTTCGAAGGTTCAAATCCTTCCTCCTGCATTCAGATCTGCTCTGAGGTCGCACCTTCGTGGTGCACTCAGATCAGCAGTGGAACGCTTATCGCGTTCCACTATTGGCAAACCAGCCTTGCTGGTTCGCCATGGTCTCAAATCCTGCCCTAGCGCCTTGTGGTTTGGTCTGAGTTCAGACCAACGGTGTCCGTCCGACCGAAAGATGGTCTGAGGAGCAGAGAATAAAAAGGCTGCTTCATTATTTCTTAGAAGTTGATAAGCAATGTCAAAACCAAAGTCAGAGATTGTTCGCAAAGGTTATTCCAAAATCGCTAAAGCTTACCATAAGCAACGGGATAAGTATAATAACAATCTTCTGCTAACGAAAATATCCAAACGATTCCCGAAAGGTTCGACAATCCTCGACTTGGGTAGCGGTACGGGTGTCCCTATCGCCAAATTTCTCGTCAATAAAGGTTATGATATCATTGGCATCGATTTTGCAGAGAATATGATCAAGCTTGCCAGAAAGAACGTCCCAAGGGCGAAATTCATCAAAATGGATATTACGAAAATGAAGTTCAAGCCAAATTCCTTCGATGGAGCAGTCTCATTCTATGCCATCATCCATATCCCTCGTGAAAAGCATGCCTGCGTGTACAAAAAACTCCACCGAATCCTAAGGCCAAATAGTCACATGTTCCTGAACGCAAGCGGCTATGACGTGAATGGCTGGGAAGGTTACGGGAAGGATTATTTAGGCGTCCCGATGTTCTGGAGTTATTACGGTCCAAAGAAAACATCAAGACTGATAGTCAATGCTGGTTTTGAAATAATATGGAGCAAAGTTCTCAAATTAGGCGGAGATAAACAATTTTGGGTATTGGCTAAGAAAAACGATTAAGTTTCAGACCTCAAAACTGTCCAGAGGCCCTTCTTGTAGTGGTTACCCAAAATCGATATTTATAAAAACCATTCCCCACTACAAAATAGCATGGTCTTCATCAGGGAAAGGAAAAGAGGTGTCACGACGTATTACGAAGCGGTGGAGACAGTCCGTGAAAACGGAAAAGTCAGCCAAAAGACCATTCAATATCTCGGAAACAAGAGAAAGATGCTCGCCTATTGTAAACGGCATGGCATAAAACCGCCGCATGAAACAGGGTTATTAGACGAGCATACGTCAGCAATCCTGGAGAAGAAACTCGCCCGTTTGAACAATATTAGACCCCTTTCATACATCACTTTGGAAAGCTTGAGGAAAAAGTTTGAAGTCGAGATGACATATAATTCCAACGCCATTGAAGGGAATCGCCTGTCGCTTAAGGAAACATTTCTTGTAATAGAGAAAGGTATGACCATAGGTGGCAAATCGGTCAAGGAGCACCTTGAAGCGGTGAACCATAAGGAAGCTTTACTGTTCCTTGAGAAGTTGGCGAACAGGAAAACCAGGATAACAGAGGCAGACATTCTTCAGCTCCACTCCATAATCATGAGCAAGATCGATCCTCAAAATGCAGGATTCTATAGACAGTCGCAAGTTTACATCACACAGTCGAAGCATCGCCCCCCATCATTCAAAGAGGTCCCGAATCTAATGAAACAGGTCTTGGACGAGTTGAATTCAAAGGAAGAGGGCAGAAAAGCGGTCGAATCTGCCACTAGGTTGCATCACTTATTTGTCTGGATACATCCCTTCGTAGATGGGAACGGCCGCGTGGCCAGGCTCCTCACAAACCTGCGTCTGATGCGGGCGACTTTCCCTCCGATTGTATTGCAGAAGAAGATAAGGATGACATATTACCGCGCTCTTGAAGCAGGGGATGAGGGGGATTTGAAGCCGCTTGCCGGCATAATTGCGCGGGATGTAGAACGTGCCTTGGACTTGTATCTTGAAGCTGCCGGATAGAAAAGGGCACACCTTAGACCATTTCTGAAAGAAATTTGTAGTGGTAAATAGAAATCAGTTTTCTAATAATTCGTTCCCCACTACAAAACGAGCTTTATGTCTACATTTTCAATTGATGAAAGATTTGTAGACATATAACGTAAATTTCGGGTTTTTGTTAGTCAAACACGCTGATGACAAATATTTCATCACAGCATCAAAAAAAGCGTCAGACCTCAGAGCTGCTCCGAGGGCTTTCCTCCTGCATTCAGATCTGCTCTGAGGTCGCACCTTCGTGATGACCTCAGATCAGCAGTGGAACGCTTATCGCGTTCCACTATTGGCAAACCAGCCTTGCTGGTTCGCCATGGTCTCAAATCCTGCCCTAACGCTTTCAAATCTCTTGTGATCCGCTGATGCGGCTCACAACTGACAATCCTGGATTGTCATGGTCTAAGTTTAGACCAGAATGGTTCCGTCTGCCGATTTTACCTCTGAGGGCCAGAGATTATAATGACTGCTCTTTTTCGTGGCTGTCGACGTCTCAAAAGGTCTAGGGTCTTCGCTCGGACTTTTGCTGGCGTGAGGACAATGACCAGAGATAATCGAAGTATTTGATGAATGAACGTGTGGCATCAACATCCTGAATGACTGTGGCGATGGGAGGGTCTGTATAGACCATCACTGCGACATTTTCCCCGTAAATCATGATTTCTGTGATCATATTGAACTGTTCGGGCAGGAAACGTACTTCAGTCAACTTTGCCTTTGCGATTGGAAGTAACGAGGTATCAAAATCGTGATTCAAAAGGAGTTTCTCCTTCACACCACGCTTATCCACTTGCATGATAAAGCTGTTCCAGAAATCAACGCCGAGCAAGGAAACCGACGCGTTGGATACGCCCATGCAGCAATAGCCTCCGGAATCCAGCACATCGTGCAGGACCGCTTTCAGGCCGTTCACGCCGCGGTAGAGGGCAGCAGTTTGCACACGCTTGGATTTCTTCAGCTCTGCTTCGATCTCAGGCATCAGACGTTTTGCGATGCCCTTCTTTGACTCGAGCTCCTTCTGCTCTTTCTCCAGCATCCCGAGGATGCTTTCTGGCGGCGAGACCGAGTATTTGCGCTTCCCTTCTTCGATGATATAAGCGACGAGACCTCTTTCAACAAGCTTGTCCAAGTTGTCATATACAATGTTCCTGTGGAAGCCGGTTATCTTCACAAGCTCACTTGAGATTGAGGACCCATTTTTCACGAGTGCCTTGAAGACCTTCGCCTCGTTTCTGTTCAGGCCCAGCTTTTCCAGATCAGAGTAGTCCATGAACTAATTCTAGTGCGAAATGTTTATATTGCTGTCATAACTTATTGCAACACAGGTTAATATATACGGTTAGATAAACGGTATAGATATGGCATTGAAACGACCGAACCTGTTCATCTGCACTTCCCTGACGCGAAAGCTCGCTCTGCCGGAAAAAGAGAGAGAACGCGAGATCGCCAAGCTTCGCCATTCGGTGGGGATGATAGAGGGGATTGCCAAGAGATGCGGAGCGTCGGTATGGTGCGCATTCAAGGAGGGAAACTGGAAAGAAGAGGGGAATCCGCGCGATTTTGTGCCGCGCGACCTGAAGTGGGCCAAAGAATGCGACGCTGCGATCCTCTTTCCTGAAGCATCCTATGGGGTACGGGTGGAGATGGGCTGGCTGAGCGCATTCGCGAAACCGATGCTGCGCCTGCATGAAGACAGCGAAACACCTAGACCAAGGTACGGTCTGGAAGAGAATCTCGGAGCTGCCGGGGGCTATGGGTACTACACAAGTTACGAGCCCGGCAGCAGCCATTATCATTTTTATCCGGTTTCTAATCTCGTTTTCAATAAAACGGTATACAATGCAGAGCGCTCCATAGAGGATTTTATTCGCAAAGCTACCTCCATCGACCCAAAACTTCTACGCCACGGGCAAGATAAGAGAGCTAGAGCATATAGAATGCCTGTGTATGGAAACTGGAACAGTCACTTCAATCTGTTCATTAGTGCTCCATTTACCCAGCTATATGACGAACCGGTTAACGACCCCAAAGCACGTGAATTGGTAGAAACAATACAAGGAGCTGCTAAAGAAGTTGATAAAAGCGTGCAATTTCAGACTGAGTTCCTGGAGTGGCACCAGCGGTTCTGCAATGTCGCCGGGGTTAGTGCGCACTGGAGTAGAGATTGCAAGGGGGCGATCCTCTTTCCTGAAGCATCCTACGGGGTACGAGTAGAGATGGGCTGGCTGAGCGCATTCGGGAAACCAATGCTGCGCCTGCACGAAGGCGAAATCAGGTATAGGTGCGGCCTGGAAAAACATCTTGGCCATGTCCCGAACTCCCGTGTTGAGGATCGTGTTTTCAGAAGTCTGGACGATGTAAAAAGACTCGTGAAAGAATTCGTCGAAAGCCTGAATGCCTGAGCCTTAAGCAGAGTGCAGCCCGGTTGAACGCAATCGGGTTCGGCAACCGACCCGCATGCTTAAGCCCTGGCTCGAACAAAGCTATAGATTCGAACTCCAAGACTTTATACTTTCAAATTGCATCGAGCACGGATCCGGGTCTGGACCAACTTTATAACCAGTGTATACCCAAATTATTGGCATTCCCATGCCAAATTTGACATCACAGCATTAAGGAAACTTCAGACCTCAGAGCTGCAATTAACATTTTGACAAATTTAATTGACATTATGCATATCATTTAATAGAATTAATTCACTAAATGGCTATAATAACTGACCGATTAATCAAAATGAGTAGCAGATTATAAAGTTCATTTACTAAAATGTAACATTTATTAATAGGTACTGATAATTCTCCACATGGACAAGGAATTGATTGAGCTCAATGAGGAAGCTAAAGCCGACGGAAAGAAATACACGAAAAAGCGTTTCATATACCCTAAGATCCTGACCCGGCTCAATCAAAAGGAGCAGACCGCATTGGTAGGGCCAAGAGGTTCAGGGAAAACGATTCTGTTGAAGCAGCTTCTTGCAGAAACGGATTCGGCATTTTACGTTTCTTTGGACACCTCCAATCCATCCGAAGGTCTTTTCAAATTGGCCAAAGAGCTCTCAGGGCAGGGAATAAAACTCCTCTTATTGGACGAGATCCATGGATATCCGGGCTTCGACAAGGAACTCAAGAAAATATATGATTTTCTTGGACTAAAAATTGTATTGACCAGCTCATCCTCACTTACCCTCCATGAACTAGCTGCAGACCTTTCCAGAAGAGTTGAGATACTCAAGGTGCATCCATTTTCGCTTAGGGAATATCTGTTCTTTGAAACCGATGAGAAAATCGAGCCCATGTCTATGGCTACACTTGCAGACTCGGCCCGGTCGCGGGATTACTACGGAAATGTTCATGGAGCCGAAGCGCATTTTGACGAATTCCTGGGTGGGAAAAACTATCCGCTGAGCCTCGGGCGCACTGAGTATATGCACTTATTCAAGAGCATGCTGGATACGATCATAAACAAGGATCTCCTGCGGACTGGAAAAATCACTCATGAGGAAACGATGAATGTCTCGAGACTCATGACATTTCTTGGGAAATCACCTGCAGAAGATATGAACTACACCTCAATCGCAAAAAATATTGGCATAAGCAAATATCTGGCAGAAAAATATCTCGTCTTATTGCAAAAAACATTTCTGGTCCACCTGGTTTCCCCGCAGGGAAGCAGTGTGATGAAGGAACCGAAAGTTCTCATGGCCCCGCCATACCGTCTGCTTTATCGCAATATTGATGAATGCATTGGAGCGCTGCGCGAGGATTTCTTTGTGGATTCCTGTGCTGCTCTCAATCTCGACATGACGTATCTGAAAACCAACCGCGGTGAAAAAACCCCGGATTACTTGATTGGAAACATGGTATTTGAAATCGGTGGAAGAAATAAAGGTCACTCGCAGTTCAAAGACTACAAGATGAAGAAAAAAATAATCCTCACCCAGCCAGGCATGATGGATGAATCAAGGAGGCCATTATTCTTCTTTGGAATGTTTTGAGTGGGCAGGCTTTATTCGTCCGTACTGTCGATGGGGCGGTCTGCTTCAGAACTTACAGCGCTCCAGAAAAGTAATGCGACAAAATCTGGAGCGCTACTAGCAAACTGCCCTCGTCGCTGCCTTCATTTGCGGCTTGCATTACTTTCGCAGTTTGCTATAAAGCTGCTCAAATGCCATTCTTGTAGTGGTGACTCAAAAACGAAAATAACGAAAACAATTCCCCACTACAAAACGGGGCTATATGTCTACATTTTATAAAAAATATAATTTGTAGACATATTAACCAAAATCGAATTTTCTGGGTACAGAACAATCTGACGTAATATTTACCATCACAGTGATAAATAAGTCTTCAGACCTCAGAGCTGCTCTGGGGGTCTTCCTCCTGCATGTTCTTTTTTAGTAAAAAAGAACCAAAAAACTGGTTGTAAGCGCTCGTGGTGAACACCATCTGGTCTGAGGTCGGACCCTCGTGGGGTCCGACCGAGGGAGCTTCTGAGGAGCAGTTTACAAATTAACTTTTAGACCAAGCTCCTTCTTGAGTTCGCGGTAGCGATTCCTGATTGTAACCTCTGTGACACCAGCAACGTCCGCAACTTCTTTCTGGGTTTTTTTCTCACCATGCATAGCGCAAGCGATGTAAAGCGTTGCGGCGGCAACTCCGGTTGGCCCTCTTCCGGATATGAGACCTTTGCGTAGAGCCTTGCCGATAAGCTTCACTGCCTCTTCTTGTACTTCACCGCCAAGTTTTAATTGTGTGGCAAATTTCGAAATGTACTGAGATGGATTCGTAAGCGGAACATCAACTCCGAGTTCAATTTTAATGAACCTATAGGCACGTCCGATTTCTTTCTTCGGGATACCGGAGGTCTTGGAGATTTCATCAAGAGTTCTGGGGATACCCTGAATTCTACAGATGGCATAGATTACTGCTGCCACCACGCTCTCAATTAGCCTTCCTCTTATAAGTTCTTCCTTTACTGCCCTTCGGTAAAGAAGAGCTGCGCTTTCCTTTATGTTATCAGGAAGACCAAGTGATGATGCAACCCGGTCAAGTTCAGAAAGTGCAATGACGAGGTTTCTTTCCATCGAACTGGATATAGAAACTCGTTTGTGCCATTTTCTCATACGGTAAAGCTGGGCTTGTTTCTTTGGACTGATTTTACCGCCACGACTATCACGGTTGTACTGGTCTATTTCAGTTACAAGACCTTTATTCGGCCTCATGAACTTTATTGGGGCCCCGCCTCTTGCTTTCTTTTCCTTCTGTTCAGCGTCAAAAGCTCTCCACTCAGGACCCATATCGTGGATATTTTCTACGATGATAAGGCCACAGCTAGAACACAGTAGTTCGCCCTTTTCATAATCACGAACTATACGCTTGCTTGTACATTCTGGACAGTTTGTTGATAGTGAACCCATTGAAAATAGCTCCGCGAATTGCATTAGTATATTAGAAGGTTGTATGTATATGGTTACCGTTTTGCGGTCACATCAGCTAGAATTCATTCTTACCTGATTTTCACCCAGTATATTCCTGATTAGTGAGGTTCCAGTGCCAAATTTGACGTCGCAGCGCTAAGGAATGGAGCGAACGGAGCTCCGTTCGCGACAGTGGAGGTCGGAGTGCCGACCTTGCCAAGGTCAGACCTCAGATCTGTTCAGAGGGTCTTACCCATGCATGTTCTTTTTTAGGAAAAGGCATGCGGGCGGAAGCTGGCGCGCAAGTTATTAAATCTAGGCATTCCGATTACGGACCATGGGAGAAACGATTATTTCAGCCCTGAGGAGGAAGGCGGATGGGCTGGACAAGCGGATAATCTTTCCTGAAGGCAGCGATGAAAGGATAATACGGGCTGCCGCGATAGCGAAAAAAGATAAGGTAGCCAGGCCGATACTTGTCGGGAAGGAGAATGAGATAAGGGCGGCGGCAAGAAAGCTCGGGATCGGCTTGGACGGATTCGAGATAATCGAGCCTTCGAAAAGCAAGAAGCTCGTGAAGTACGCTTCGCTCTATTCCAGGATTTCCAGGACGCCGGCGCGCACCGCCATGCTGATCGCCCAGCAGCCAATCTTCTACTCCGCGCTTGCGCTGAGAAACGGCGACGCGGACGGCATGCTCGGGGGAGCGGTTTACAGCTCGGCGGAGTTCGAAAGCGTCTGCATGAGCGTTATCGGCCTCAGGAAGGGGATCGGCATCCCATCCAGCTTCTTCATCATGGAGATTCCTGGCTATGCAGGCGGAGAAGGTGGGGTCCTCCTGTACGCGGATGCATCGGTGAGCCCCAATCCGCTTCCCGGGTGCCTTGCGAACATCGCGATTGCCACCGGACAGAGCGCGAAAGAGCTCCTTGGATGGAAGCCGAGGGTCGCTATGCTGTCCTTTTCAACCAAAGGGAGCGCAGCACATCCTGATGTGGAGAAGGTGGCCGAAGCGACCGAGATTGCGAAGAGAAAGGCGAAAGGGAAGGGAATCATCATCGACGGAGAGCTGCAGGCTGATGCGGCGCTTGTGCTTTCGACCGCGCAGAAGAAGATAAAGGGAGACATCGGAGAGGTCGCCGGAAAAGCCAACGTGCTTATTTTCCCTGACTTGGACGCGGGAAACATCGCATACAAGCTGACGCAGATACTCGCCGGCGCAAAGGCCTATGGCCCCATCCTGCAGGGATTCAGGAAGCCGTTGAGCGATCTGTCAAGGGGCGCGACTGTTGAAGACATTGTCGGCGCCATAACCATAATCGCGGTGATGGCGAAGCGGTGGCACGAATGAAAAAGATACTGGTCCTGAACTGCGGAAGCTCTTCGATGAAATACCATATGTTCGACAAGGACTTCAAATCCCTGCTTTCCGGCATCGTCGAAAGGATAGGTGAAAAGGCCCAGCTGGTGCATCGCAGGGATAGTGAGACGCTGAAGAAGAAAGCCGATGTGAAGAACCACAAGCAAGCCATCGCCCTAATGCTGGAGCTGCTCCATGATCCGGTGTGGGGGGCGATAAGAAGGGTGGATGAGATCTCGGTCGTGGGCCACCGGGTGGTGCATGGAGGCCAGCTGTCGAAAACCGGCCTTGTGTCCGGTGCCGCGCTCGGTTACCTGAAATCGTTCGAGATGCTCGCTCCGCTGCATAACCCGCACAACATAACCGGGATAATCGAATCGAAAAAGGCTATGCCGCGGGTGCCGCAGGTCATGGTTTTCGACACCGCATTCCATCAGACCATGCCGCGGAAGGCGTACATGTACGGCCTTCCCTATCACTTTTTCGATAAATATGCAGTCCGGAAATACGGTTTCCATGGGACCTCGCACAAATATGTTGCCATGAGGGCGGCCTGGATGCTTGGGAAAAGGAAGCCCAACCTCATAACCTGCCACCTTGGGGCAGGCTCGAGCCTGACGGCAGTGAAAGAGGGCAAATCTGTCGATACGAGCATGGGCATGACACCTCTTGAAGGCGTGATGATGGGCACACGGACAGGGGATACGGATCCTGCGGTCGTGCAGTACCTTGTGAAAAACCATGGTTTCGATCTGGACGAGCTCTTCCAGGTCATGAATCACAAGAGCGGGCTCCTGGGCGTCTCCGGAGTGAGCAAGGACGTGCGTGTGATAGAGGGAAAGGCGAAGAAAGGGGACGAGCGGTGCAGGCTCGCGCTGGAGATGTACTGCTACAGGGTAGCGAAATACATAGGCGCCTACGCTGTAGCCCTCGGTGATGTGGATGCCATCGTATTCACCGCCGGAATCGGAGAGAATTCAGCGTCGATGCGGCGGGAGATATGCTCCTATCTGGGCATAATCGGCGTAAGGCTTGATTTGAGAAAGAATCAGAAGGCGAGCGGAAAGGAGACGGACATCAGCGCAAGGGGTTCGAAGCTTAGGGTGCTCGTGATACCGACGAATGAAGAGCTTATGATAGCGCGCGAGGCAGCGGCGGTCGTGGAAGGCCTATGAAGGACGTTTTCGGGCTTGGGGTGGACATAACCGACGTCCATAGGATGGCCGGCATCATCTCGGGAAAGACAGGAAAGAGCTTTATCCGGAAGACATTCACCAGAAACGAGATAAGGCATGCGAAGGGAGATGCAGGAAAGCTTGCCGCCACCTTCGCTGCGAAGGAGGCTGCATTCAAGGCGTTCGGGACAGGATGGATTGATGGCAGGCTGATTGAGGTCGTGAACGGAAGCAATGGCGCACCAAGCCTGCGGCTGCACGGGGAAATGGAAAAATTGGCTAAGAAAAGAAAGGTCGGGAGGCTGCTGGTCAGCCTCTCCCATACTGATTGCTGCGCAATCGCGGTAGTTGTCCTCGCACGGTAGTCATTTCTTCTCTTTCATCTTCTTCCTGATATAAGCGATGGCCTGCGCGATGGTCTTGTTTTTGCTGTTCTCAGACGGGCTTGTGGTGATGCCGAACTCGCTTTCGACAGCGGCCACAAAGGCTATCATAGTAAGCGACCGGGCACCCAGGTCTTCGGCAAACCGGGTGGAGCCTTTCAGCTTCTTCGGGTCTGCTTTGAAGACATCTGCGACAATGGCCAGGAACCGCTTCTCAACGTCATCCATCAGGTTCCACCGCATTACTTTTTGGCGTAGAAGACCACGACGTTCTTGGTCCCTATCTTCTCGACCTTCGCTGTCGCATCGACCGGGAGCTTCATGTTGCCCTTCCAGGGGTCGTCCAGGTCAACGCCTTTCACCATGGTGTAGTAGACAGGACCTTCCTTCATCTTCACCAGGCCGAAGGCATATGGTGCGACGGCCTGGAATTCTCCGCCAGGGTAGTTCAGCACGCTGTAGATGTTGATCTTGCCCTCGCCGCTCATCTGGACCCATGTAAGGTCCGGGTTGCCGCACTTGTTGCACGTGCCCTTCGGCGGGAACGAGTGCGTTCCGCACTTCGGGCACTTCAATCCCATCAGCTTACCATTCTTCAGGTTGTCATAAAACGTCTTCACGATAAGTTCTGCCATCTACATCACCTCCTCTTGAGTATAGTGACCGCCGCATGGAACAGGGCGCCCTCGTTCTGCAGCCCGGCAAGCTTCACGTCATTCGCCATCTGCCTCTTGCCGGCCTCTCCGCGCATCTGCTTCACGATTTCGTAAAGCTCCGCGCCGGCTGACGCGCTCCATGCGTGGCCGAAGGCATGCCTTCCTCCGGTGACGTTCATCGGTTTGTCTCCAGTGTAAAGGGTCCTTCCTTCAAGGATGGCTTTTCCGGCCTCACCGTGCTTGAAATAGCCGCCTGTTTCAGCTGATTCGAGCTCAGCCATTGTCGCGCTGCAGCTGTGTGTGGTCAGGTAATCAAGGTCTTTGCCCTGGACGCCGGCCATCTTGTAAGCCTCAGCATAGGCGAGCTTGTGGGAGGTGTATTCGAGCGGGTCCTCGAAGAACGGCGTGTTGGTTGTGGACCAGCCCCAGCCGAGGATGTCAATTGGCTTCTTGTCGGTCATCTTCGCGGCAAGCTTCGGGTTGCAGACGATGTAGGCTGAAGCGCCGTCGCAGGTGTTCAGGAAGCTTTTCGCACGGACAGGCCAGGCACCGAAGGGGTTGGTCTTCTTCCAGTATTCGAACGGGTCCTTATAGCCTGCCTTCCTCGCCTCCTCTTCGTAGGTCTCCTTCATGAGGGATTTCGGGTTGAGCGAGGCGTGGAGCCGGTCGTTCCTCCTGATCATGTATTCGATGCGGTCCATCTCTTCAAGAGAGTACTTGTATCTCCTGCCATACTCGATCATCTGCCATGGACCATAATATGCGAAACCGGTCGCTGCGCCGTAGTTGTCGTAAATCGTATCAGCGCCGTACATGGTCCAGTAGAACATCTTGCCGATATCGAGCGGCTCCCTCTCCAATGGTGTGGAGGCGACGGTCTCGGCCGTCTCTTTCGGCTGGGAGTCCAGGATCTCACCTGCGGTCACCAGAACGCAGTCGTGTTTTCCTGACATCACAGACATCGCAGCCAGTCCAAGCCCCACGTTGCTTGTGGAGCATGCTGTAGCGAAGTTCATGGAAGGCTTTCCCTGCAGCCCGAGCCAATCGCATGTCTGGGAGTTCTCGCTCAGCTGGTGGCTTGACTGCGGAAGATAGTTGCCGATATAAAAGGCATCTATATCCTTCACCGCATTCAATCCCGCGTCCTTAATCGCTTCCTTGCAGGCAGTCATATACAGTTCCTGCAGGGTCATTCCCTTTATCTCAGGAGTCGACAGCACGTTTCCGAACGTCGTGCAGCCAACACCGATAATTGACGCTACCGGTTTTCCGACCATTTCATCACACCCCAAAAAATGCCTGTTTGTCTTTTATCTCTGGGCAGACAGGTCGCGGGTTCCGCGCAAATGCCTTGAAATCCGCGTGTATTTTGCACGCAAACAACCATTATAAAGATATTTGCGGGAACCTTGGCCCCAGAGCCAAGTGCTCCTGCATTTTTGTTCAGATACCGGCACGCAGTGGCTCTCCGCTGAATCAGTCGAGCTTGGACCTGTCGAGTTTCTTCTGCCGGTCGCCGGCTTCGTCATATATGTAATAAGAGCACACGACGTAATTCTCGCTTGTCGGCTGTTCACCAGAAACATAAGCCAGGAGCTTCAGCTTCCTGCCGGACATCGATTCCATATCTTTTAGCTTCTCCACGACATACCGCTCCATGCTGCCTTTATCATTTCCGGAGAGGATGAAATTCGCGCAATAGTCGCCAAGCACGTCAAAGACAAGGGGTTTCGTGTTATGCCGGCGCGTGAGAAGCGGCCTGTCCTTTATGGTGATGACCTCGTAAAGAGGTTGGCTGCACTTGGCCGGCACTTGGAAACCCGGGTCGTATGCCGTGTCCGAACCCATACGCCTTGTTTGGGCCGGCATGATATAATGTCGTTTATTCACAAAATTACATTACGTACCAAAATATTTATAAATAATAGCCCGAGAAAACCCCTGGCTGGCGTAAGGTTAGAGGTTTGACAAAAACTTGCTGTTCAATATTCTACCTTTATCTTGCCCTTTTTTATCTTCGCCACGCACAGGAGCCTTTCCGAAGGATCCGTGCCGAATGTGGCCAGTCCGGCCTGCTCGATGTCATTGGGCGGCTCAAGGTTCTCCATTCCTTCCAGCACCTTGCATTTGCAGGACCCGCAGCTGCCTGCCTTGCATGCGAACAGTATGGAGCACTTCCCGTCCAATTCCACAAGACCTGCCCCGTCCGGGAGCTTCACGGTCTTGCCGTCATTCTTGATTTCGACTTCTGCCATTTTATCACTGACAGGAAATAGTCGCAAAGTTTTATAAGGAATCACAGGGCGCTAACACCACCCTCTTGAGAGGGTGGATACAGCGCCATCCTCTATCTGTCATACTATTTCCGCGGAAATGACCTGTGTCTGCTCTGACTTATAAACAGCCCCCACTGCATATTTCT
>JACCLH010000007.1 GCA_013425375.1 Microcaldota archaeon
CTCTGTTCCATCCGCGAATCCGCTCCTATATCCTGCCGGCATTATCCTTTCCAGCTCAACGGCAAGCTCACCACCCGCTTATGCCCATTACTCTCGCAGCTCGCGTTCCGCGTCAAAGGCCCTGATATAAAGACCGACCAGATGGTGCGCGAGCTCGAGGCGCACAAGAAGATAGTGGCAGAGTGGAACAAAAAACCAGGGAAGAAAGCTGAGTGCATTCCTTTCCTGCTCCGGGAATGCGGCCGACTTTAATTATATTTTTAAGCATTTGTTCTCATCATTAGTCACAATGGACAAATTCAAGCACTTCAGATTAGCCCCAGGACTTGCGAAAGAGGTTCGCCGGGCCGAGGTCTGCAAGGACCCGCTCAACTATCTGAAAGGGAAGGTACGCAAAAAAAGGCCGTGCATACGCCAGGAGCTTGTCGAGAATATATATCAGAAGGCAAGCAGCGGAGAGCCGCTCCACATCACAGGTTACCCTGGCTCAGGAAAAAGCTCGCTTTTGGCCGGCATCATAGACAAATCCTACCAGGAAGGCCAGCCCGGCCTAGAAATAACAGTATATCAGCAACTGGGAGGCTATCGTCTTGATTTTGACCAGATTAAAGCCGTGTGGGCGCTGATTGATGGTGGCTACAAACCGCGCTTCCTAGCTATCGATGACGGGACCGAGCTGGTGCCAGCGCTTCAGAGGACGCTGGCTGGCGAGCCTATTTTGAGGGGCGTATCGGAGTATCAGCTCCTGCTCGACATACTTGCCCGACTTCCGGATTCAACGCCCCTTGTGCTTTCATTCCCAGCGATTCACCCCATACATGACGATAGGGGGCGGGAATCCACAGCAGGTTTCTTTGGCGAAGGTACAAAAGTCATCATACCATCAGTTCTGTCTTCAGAAGATTTTGTGAGGCTTTTCAAGTTCACTTTCACCTCCGCCTTTGGATGCAAAGTGGCAAATGATGTATGCAAAAACGGGCTTTGCAACGTAGTCGCCAATTATCTGGGTCTTTATGAGAACAACGTATCCACAATCCTGATGAGGTGGGTGCTGTGGCCCGCCAATCTTTTCAAACTATCAAAAGCAGTCAACACCCAAGACGTTGCGGCGGCAACAGACGAAAGCGCAATACTCCAGGATTTCGATTTGTGTTCGCGTGAGGGGGTCACCATCGGGCCGTCATCTGTCCGCGCTGCGCTTGAGATTTTTGACGGCAATACGCCATCCGCAGACATGACTGCCGGGCTTAGAACGCACGGGATTGTGCTGGATGCGAACTTCCTCGGGCCGGATACGCTGACCTGCCGGGCATTCAGGAAATCAGTGGACTATTAATGGTCTGGGACCGGTTACAGTAGTATTTAATCTTTTCAAGCGCGATTCCTTATCCGATAACCATGCCCAAGAAGGCCTTCGATATATACAACACGCTTTCGGTGCTATACGCCGGGACGTTCGCCTTCATGGCCGGCCTCTTCTCTTTAATCCTGATAGAGAAAGGGCTGGACCTGCCAGCGATAGCATTGTACTTTGCCATCTATTCTTTCAGCGTTCTCGTGTTCGAGGTGCCGACAGGGGCATTCGCCGATGTCTACGGAAGGAAGAAAGCGATTGTCATCGGGTTCATGCTCCAGATCGTGTTCCTCGCAGGGTTCGTCTTCCTCCCCGGAGGCTTCCTCTTCACGGGATTCGCTATCATAGTCGCCCTGGCTGATTCCCTGATGTCCGGCACGGCAGAGGCATATGCCGTGGATATGCTGGCAGAACGGGGCAAGATGGACTACACCCATAAGCTCCTATCCACCGCGAACACATGGAAATTCACCCTCTTCCTGGCCGGTTCGATAATAGGCGGATTCGTGGGCTCATACTCGCTCATATACGCCGCGGCCCTTTGCATCCCATTCGCAGTGGCAGGCCTGCTCTACTCCTGGTTCGCCCTCCAGGACGACCATGGCAAGAGGTCACTGGAAGCCTCGGAGCGCACCATAATGTCGAAGATGGCCCGGTCGTTTGCAGAGTCCACAAAACACCCCGCCCTCGGCGCGATTTACGCGCTTTCTGTGCTTATGGGATTCGGTTCTTTCGGGCTGTTCCTGTACTGGCCGATTGTGATGCAGTCACTCGCAGGGTGGGATGCGGCTGCCGTCGGCATATTCTTCGCGATTATCAGCCTCGTCGTGATACTGGGGGCGAAAGCCTCGGCCTTCTTCAAGCCTGATTGGGCAACCGTCGCATTCCTCATGCTCGGGATGGCTGTGACCCTGGCTCTTGCATCATGGTTGGCGCTTCCCATCGCCATCGCCCTGATGATACTGCTTTGGGAGGCGCTCTTGGCCGTTTACCAGCCGATTGAGAACGCTATAGTGAACCACAACACCACGTCATCAATCCGCGCCACAACAATCTCGGTTAAATCGCTGTTCTTCAGGATGGGTTGCACGGTCCTTGGCGGAATCATCGCTATTTTCGGGCTCGGAGACCCAAGGAGTCTATGGACGCTCGGAAGCGCATTCCTCCTTCTCGGCGCGGTCCTCGCGGCATTCGCAGTCATGAAAAAGCTGCCATCAGCTACCGGCATCTCTGCAAAATAGCTATCGCTTCCTCGTCCTCCACCTGCCTGAAATCATCGTAGAAGGCGCCTATGGCGAAGAACGGCACAGGCTGCATCAGGCAGACCACCTCATCGGCTTCTATCGCCACCTTCGCTACTGAA
>JACCLH010000025.1 GCA_013425375.1 Microcaldota archaeon
GCATCCACTGCCTCGTGGGACTTGGTCTCTATGCAGATGGCCCGGACAGGCCAGCGCACCTTTATGCCTGCGTCCTGCCTTGCCAATAGGGCCGCAGAGACCACCTCGGCCACGGTCTCTATCTGCTTCTCATAAAGCGCGTTTATCGCGCCATCGTCCTCAGCGCCCATCTCAAGCAGGAACAGCGATTCCGCGCCCTCATGCTTCCTGAAGAACCTCTGGTAGAGGTGCTCGCTGATGAACGGGCTGATGCAGCCGAGCATCTTTGTCGCAGCCAGCATGACATGATATATCGTCCAAAGGGCGGCTTCTGAGTTATCACCTTTGGATATCCGCTCCTTGGCGACCTTCATGTAGAATCTGCTGATATCCTCCACAAGGAACGAGCGCAGCGCTTTGACGGCGCGATTCGGCTCGCACGACTCGAACGCTGCACGATAGGCCTTGAGCGTGGTGTTGGCCCGGCTCACCATCCATTCGTCCACCTTGGTGAGCTGGGGCTTCTCCAGCTTCTTCTTGGGATAGAAGCGCTCCAGGAACACAATCATGTTGAGGGCGATATTGAGGTCTCCGGATGATTTCTTCATCTCGTCCCAGCTGAACTTCAGCTCGTCCCATATGGTGTTGCTGATGCTCCACAGCCTGAAGCTGTCAGCCCCGTATTTGTCAAGTATCTCCTCAAGGGGCACGAAATTGCCGAGCGATTTGCTCATCTTCTCTCCTTTGTCGTCCACGAAGAAGCCGTGCATGAGCAGCTTCTTGTATGGGCAGGCGCCATAGCGGACCACTCCTGAGCCCAGCAATGAGTAGAACCAGCCCCTTATCTGATCCTGGCCTTCTATTACCATGTCTGCCCGCTCCCCGTATTTCTTGGCTTCTTCTGGCGTCAGCGATGCCCAGACTGCATTGCCGGAATCGAACCAGACATCAAGGACGTCAGGTATCCTCTTCATGGGCTTGCCGCACTCGCAGGGCACCTCAATCTCGTCTATGTAGGGCCTGTGCAGTTCCTTGACAGGTGGCAGTTCGTCTTTGGAGCCGACCACCTTCATCTTGCCGCATGAGCATTTCCATATCGGCAGCGGGATGCCCCAGTATCTCTGCCTGGAGATGCACCAGTCCGGCGCATTTGACACGAACTCCTTGAACCGTTCCTTCGCGAAATCAGGATGCCATTCTGTCTTGTCTATCTCGTTGAGCATCTGGTCCTTTATCTTGGAGATGGCGATGAACCACTGGTTGGTCGTAAGGAAGATAAGAGGCGTCTTGCACCTCCAGCAGTGCGGGTAGCGGTGCTTTATCCTGGCTTCATAGAGCAGGGAACCACTGTCCTTCATGACCTCGATGATGACTGGGTTGGCCTCGCGCACGTTCTTGCCTTCGAACACGCCGGCATCAGCAGTGTAGTTTCCCTTGCTATCCACAGGAGAGAAGGCTTCTATGCCGAACCGCTTGCCGATTATGAAGTCCGCAGGACCGTGGCCTGGCGCCGTGTGCACCAGCCCGGTTCCTTCCTCAAGGGTGACGAACTCATCGCTGAGAACGACCTTCCGGTCATAATATTTGTGTATCTTGTCCTGGAACGGGTGGAGGTATTCAAGGTCCTTGAGTTTCCTTCCCGGAAGCTCCTCCAGGACCGTGGCGCTGGCGCCGATAAGCTCTGTGACGTGCTCCAGCCTGTCCTTGGCCACTATCCACACCTCGCCGCCCACCTTGGCCCGGACATAGGAGAAGGTCGGATGCACCATGACCGCCATGTTGGCCACCAGGGTCCATGGCGTGGTGGTCCAGACGATAAGGTATTCCTTGGGCTTGTCTTTCAGCTGGAACTTCACATAGATGCTCGGGTCGCTCTCGTCGTCGTACTCCAACTCGTAGTTGGCCATGGTGGTCTCGCACCTGAAGCAGTAGGGAAGCACATAGACGCCCTCGTGGAGCAGCCCCCTTTCCTGGGCCAGCTTTATGTTCTTCCATGAGGAATTGATGTAGCTGTCATGATAGGTGATATAGGGATTGTCGAAGTCCATCCACACCCCGGCCGCCTGGAATTGGTTGCCCATGATGCCGACATATTTGGTGGCGAACCCCTTGCATTTCTCCACGAACTTGCCGATGCCGTATTTCTCTATGTCGCCCTTGCTCTTGAACTTGAGCTCCTGCTCCACTTTCACCTCGATGGGCAGGCCGTGGGTGTCATAGCCAGCCTGGGCTCGGACATCCTTGCCAGACATCCTGTGATAGCGGCAGACAGCATCCTTGATGGTCTTCTGCCAGGCCGTGCCTGGGTGTATCTGGCCGGTCGCATAGGGCGGCCCGTCGCAGAAATAGAATGTCTCCTTGCCTGCGTTCTTCTGCTTGGCCTTTGAGTATATCCCTTCTTTCTCCCAAAACTCCAATATCTCCTTCTCTACCTTCCTGTGGTCATACATCGGTTTCGCACCCAAGTAGCCCGCGCAGCTTTATCTTTGCAGGCGGTTCGTCAGAGGTTATATAGGTAGAAACGTATAAAAAGCGCCGTACCGACATCAGGATGCGTGATTTGCATGGAAAAATTATATGATTCTGAAACAGGCTGCTGCAAGAGGTTCAATCCTGAGCCATGGGATGGGAAGACAGTGAAATGGAAGGACAAGCTGTTCCTGAAAGACCATGTCGTCAGCTTTCTCCACATACCGCTGAACTTCGGGAGCGTGATGGTGAAAAACATGGAAAGGATAGCGAAAGCCGGCGCGCTCGCTGACGAGCCCCTCATACTCTCAGACGAGGCTTCGGCCTGGGGATCCGACATCTACATCGCAGTGACTAAGGAAGTGCCAGGCGCTAAGATGGGGAGGATCTCAGGCACATTCCTCACCAAGGTCTTTGAAGGCTCCTACCAGGACATGGGGAGATGGGTAAAGGAGATGGAAACGTATGTCGGCTCGAAAAAGCAGGAGCTGAAAAAGATGTATTTCTTCTATACCACCTGCCCGAAATGCGCGAAGGCGTATGGCAAGAATTACATAGTCATCGTGGCGCAGGTATGAGCGAGAATAACAGAGGGTGTTGCACTGCTCAGACGTAAGTGATTAGAATATTGCATGGCATTTGCCAGTTGTTGAGGCGGGCAAATGTGAAAACCCATGCAATATGAACGAAACTGGCCAGAATACAATAATAAGCTTGTCGCAAGAGGGGA
>JACCLH010000028.1 GCA_013425375.1 Microcaldota archaeon
AGCTGATAAATCCAGAAGCCGGTCAGATGCAGCTTACCCCTTTCTTTTCCTAAAGAGCGCGAGCGAAGAATACCGCGGGCTTCAGCCCGCGGATAGCGAGCGCTCAGGTTTTGGTTTTACCCGAAGGGTCTTATTTCCTGATACAAAGCTTCCGCTATTCATGGTTAACAACTCCGGTAAGGGACTTGTCAAGGTCGACGCATCGACCTTGAGCATGCCCGTGACCGATGCGTCGGTCGCGGCATCTCTCGGAAGTTTGTGCGCCGCCCGCAGGGCGGCACGCCCCCTACTGGGGCTATTTTTGAATTTACAGAATAAGAACTCGGCCCTCTCATCCAACGGCTAAAGCCGTTTCTCTTAAGCCATCCTCAGGAGGGTTTCCCGGGCCGGCTCAACTAACGCAGGTCGCGCACCCTGGGAGTGTGAGCGACAGCGGAAACACGCTGGATGATGGTCACGAGCGAAAGCGCGCACACCAGCATCAGCGCGTAGATGAAATAGTCCATGGACAGCGCTAATCCCGCAGCCAACCCTATGATTATCAATCCAAGCCTCTCGCTCCGTTCGCAAATCCCGCCCAAAGCCAGCGCCTTCTCCTTTGATATCACTCCCTTGTGGTCTGCATAGGCCCGGACGAATGACGGCATGCACGTCCCGAGGAAAATCGTGAGCGCGAGCCACACCCTCGCATCCGCGAAGATGAACGGCAATGGCACGAACATCAATGACAGGAGGAATATCGCCTCCACGAACCTGTCCACAACACCATCCAAAAATCCGCCGAATGCGCTCGTTTCCTTCCTCGCCCTCGCGACAGCGCCATCTATCATGTCGAACAAGGCTGCTATGGCGAACAGGATGAGGCCCAAAGCCAGGTCTGATTTCACAGCTATCGCAGCTCCGGCAGCGAGCGCGACGAGCAATGAGAGCATGGTCCATTGGTTGGGTGTAAGGGGGATTATGGCGAGCGCTTTGCCTATCGCGTCCTGCACCCCTCTCGCGCCCTGGTCCTGTTTCAGCATGGTAATAGGAAGAAGAAGAATGCTTTTATACCTCAGCTTATTAGGGGGCACTATGGCATCCGCATTGGACAAGACGATATCGTATGTCGGGATTGCGGCGAGCGCCTTCGGGATAATGTTCACCGTGTTCCTTTTCATCACCCTGAACGGCGCCATAGACAGCGTCCACAAGGCAGCCACTGACCAGATGGATTCAGGGATAGCCATACTCCAGGACGCAGGCGGCATAGTCCAGTCCACCGCGGATTCAGTGGATTCTTTCAGCGCATTCGCGCAGAACGCTTCGGTGTCGGTGAACCAGTCCGCGGATGCGATAGGCGGGATGGGAGACGCAGTCACCACGTTCGCGGACTCATTGGGCTCCATACCATATATGCCCAGCGAAGCCACGACCGCGCTTTATTCCTCTGCTGATGGGATAGAGGAAGCAGCCGGTTACATGCACGAGACAGCGGCTTCCATGTCCAATGTCACCGGGAATACGATGTCCACTGCCGCAGGCATCCAGCAATTGAAAGAGGACATAAACAGCGATGTCGTTTCATTGCAGAAGACAAAGAAACAGCTGGACGACATTTCAGGCACATTGAAGATAGGACTGGTGCTCGGCTCATTGCTCGCCCTGCTCATGTTCGTATTGAACGGGCTGAACTTCTACAGGCAGCTGAAATAGCTACCTGGCAGCACCGGTATCCGCCAGGACCTGCTTTATCAGTTCCAAGGCACGTTTCTCGCATCCGCTGGAGTTGCCAAGATGCTTTTCCCAATCCGGATTCTCTTCCACAAAGCGTTTCAGGCCAGCAAGCGTGGCTGAAGAGAGCCTGGGCGCATTCCTGGTTCCCTTGCCTGGACGCGCATGCGATGCCGGCCCATGCTTTTCGGTTATGATGCCGTTGTCCATCATGAATTGCTTTATCAGCCCCAAGCGGCGCTCCCCACACCTACCAGTGTGGCGGAACTTCAAGCGCCAATCAGGATTCTCTTCCACGAAGCGCCTGAGGTCCGTCAATGTGAAATGGCTATCAAGCACCGTTGCGATTATGCTATAGCATGTCCTATCCAGGGATCCCAGCCCGCGATCCGCGCGTTCCGCTTTATCTTTTTCGCGCTTGAAAATATCACGCACCCGGACCGGGTGGATACTAAATTGTCTGGCCAGAGCGACCGGAGTAATCTCTTTCCTGCTGAGCCTCTCGAAGATGAGCCGGTCCCTCTCGGTGTTGTGGGGTCTACCCATAGTCATTATTGTTAATAAAAATGTTTAAATAAGGGTACTACTTCTCGACAGACAGCTTTATCCATCCGATGAAGACTGTCGCCACGCACAGCGCCAGGACAGTCACCGGGTTCAGCATCCAGGTGTCGTACATCAGCCAGTTCACGGCCAGGAAGGCGCCTATAAGCAGGACGACAGTCACGATGTCTATGCCGCTCCCATGGCGGACCGGTTGCTGCGCAGGGACGATCCTTGCCGACCGCATCATCTTCTCTGCACGGAAGTAGTGGGTGATGCCGTCATAAAGCGCGATGAGGCCTAATGGGAGCAGACCGAGCATTATCAGGCGCAGGATGTCATAGTCAGGCGATGCCATGGTGAGCGAGGTCACGAACCCCAGGATGAAGATGGTACCTGTGAGCACCAGGGTGTTGGCCGCGCTCATGTAGTACTGGGCCCTCTGTATCCTGACCTCTACACTCTCCCCCTGTTTCATCGCTCCACCTCTTGGCATCATGCGGTCATTTCTTGCTGACTTTCTCCTCTTTCATGACAATCTTCGCGAGCAGGAACACCACTAACGCGATTATGATGAAGTTTATGAGCGCAGCCAGGAACGCACCCCAGCTGATTACGATGGTACCGAGCGTGAATGTCGCTGTCTCCCATATTCCGCCAGGTATCAGCGCGCCTACGACGGGCATTATCACGTTATTGACCAGCGACTGGACAAGCGTTGTGATGGCAGCGCCCATGATGAAGGCTATCGCCAATCCCATCACCTTATATTCAGTAAGAAAATCCTTGAATTCCTGTACGAAACCCATAATTCCACCTCTCAAAGTGGTTCAGCGGTGAGATTTAAAGACGTTCCTGTCGCCTGCTACTTCAGCACACGTTTTCCTTTTCGGGCAGGCTGTTTTTGGCTTCCCTCAGGAGCTTCCGGGATGCTTTGAGCAGTTCGTAAGCCCGGGCCCCTATCTCTTTTGACGCCTTCAGGAAAGCTGCGCGCCGTTCCACAGAAGTAGTGCTTGTAGCCAGCTGGCGCATGACTTTGGACAGCTTACAGCCATCAGAGAGCTTCTTCATGGCTATGACTATCTATCAAATCATTTAAAAACATTGAGTATCACACCTAACGGCCATGCGCGGCCTTCGCCTTCTCCAGCACGAAGGAGATGAACTCGTCCAGGCTGCCGCCCGGGCCCTGATTCCATTCGGCTACCATCCTGCAGTATGCAGCGAACTCGGCCTCAGAGCTCCGATGCTCCGCCAGGTAGGGCGCCTTGTCCTCAAGCTTCCAGCACGAAGGGCAGACGCGGGATTCCGCATCAACGACTTTGCCGTCTTTCACCCTGAAGGGATACATCCTGCAGACCATGGGCCTGGCATCGTATATACTGCATCCGTCACTTTTGTAGAACGGGCAGACGAAACCGCGGCGCCATTTCAGAACCAGCATGGAACGCCTGCCGTCTATAACCACGATGGACTCTTTGCGCTCAATCTCCGGATACTCAGGCAGCACGGCCAGGAAGTCTGATGGCCTCTTGCCTGTGGCCTCGGCTATCCTGAGGATGTCGAACGGCGTCACGCAGACGCCGTAGATCATGCAGCAGACCCCGCAGCGTTCGCAGTCCAAGGTATCACGCCATCTGAAAATGCCGAAATGTGCTTAAAAACAGTTGGGCGGATAGCTAGCAGTATGGAGGAGAAGGCGTTCCGCGACTGGCTGTCAGCCTATACCGATGCTGACAGGTGCATCTCTGCTTTCCACAGCCAGAAAAGGTTCTTCCGCGTCAACACAATCAAAATCGACAGTAAAAAGTTCGCGGAAACAACCAAACTCAGATGCGTACGCTCGCGTTACTATGATTGCGCTTTCGAATTGGATGAGAAGGAAGGCTTCCAGATAGGCAGGACATGGGAGTACTTCCTGGGCCTGATATACCCCCAGAGCCTGCCTTCCATCCTTGATTCGCTCGCACTCGCTCCGACCGGAAAAGACATCGTGTTGGATGTGGCTGCATCCCCGGGCTCCAAGTTCTCGCATATGGCCATGCTGATGGGGAATAAAGGCGTGCTGGTGGCCAATGACCGTGGCGAGGATAAGATTTCCGCGCTCTACGCCACCATAAACAGGATGAACATACTCAACTGCGTGGTGACTGACCTTGACGGGGCGAAGCTTCCGTGGAAAGGGAGGTTCACGAAGATACTGCTTGATGCCCCATGCTCCGCACTGGGAAGCGGGATGGCTGCTGCCGCGAGATGGGAACCTGCCAATTCAGCGAAAATCTCCAACCTCCAGAAAAGGATGCTGTTCAGCGCCTATGACGCGTTAAGGCCTGGCGGAGAGCTGGTCTATTCCACCTGCACCTATGCCAGGGAGGAGAACGAGGAGGTCGTGGCGAACCTTTTGCAGAACGTGAAGGGCGCGAGGCTGGTGGACATCGGGCTGGACATCCCGCACGAGCCTGGATTGGGCGATTACGGCGATGAATTCAGGAAATGCTGCCGGGTCTATCCGCACCACCTGCAGAGCGAGGGCTTCTTCATAGCCAAGATACGGAAGGGATGATGATGGCTGAGATACGCAACCGCGCCGAGAATTTCAGGAGATATCTGGAGAGGCACTTCGGCATCGTCCTGCCTGAAGGCGTGGGGATATTCTATGCGAAAGGCGTAAGAGCAGGCAGCAGCGAAATCGTCAGATGCGGCATCAAAGGCGAATTGGGATATGCGGCATGCGACGAGGGATTCAATCCTACCAATTCGTTCATCCAAAACTTCGGCCATCTCGCGACCAGGAACGTGGTCGAGCTCGACGAAGGCAGGGCGAAGGAGTTCGCTGTCGGACGTGGCATCGGGAAGATGGAGCTGGGAACGAAGAGCGGGCACGTGGTCGTGAGATACAAGGAATTCACGGTCGGGCTGGGCTATTATGATGCTGACGAGAAGAAGGTGAAGAACAGGATTCCCGAGAAAAGGAGAAGGAAGATAATCAACGGATTTTGACGGGTTTTGTTAGGGAGTTTTCGCGAAATCATGCGCATCCGACAATAAGAAACTTTAATATTCAACGCTGTTTTATTATTGCCGGCGGAATCATGATTGTTAATCCGGTTTCATCCAATCGCGCATCCATCTTGTTTCTCTTACTTGTGTCCTTATGCATCTCTGATGCAGCGGACCTGTGCGCATACGCTGGTCCGGACACTTCCCCAGACGGTCTCGCGATCTCGGATTTTTCCATAACATCCCCAGCCGGAAATCCAGGCGTTGGAGATGCGGTCCAGGTCACCTTTTATCTGGCGAACATGGGAAGCGGACCGGTCAATCTGACCGATAAGGGGATTTACGCCGCAGTCAGAGACAAATACGGAAACAACCGCGATTTCGGTTTTTATATGCAAGACCATCTTCTTAGGGTGGGCGACCATATAAAATTCCAGCAGGACTTCACAATCGATGAAGGTGGGCGCTGGCTAATATGGCCATCCTACGAAATCTGGAAAACAGCATATTCACCGGTACTGAAGCATGACATCACAATGAGAATCGCCGGGCCTTCAAACTGGCATATGTGCGAGGTTGCCGCCTGCCCGGACTATTGCGAAGATGACACGCATTATCATTATGACTATATCGGGCAATCTGGCGAGTGCGTATACGCGGTTGAGAACTGCGCGCATGGCTGCAATAGTGAAGAAACCGACTGCGCCAACATAACCCGGGTCGAGATAACCCAGGGTCCGGAAGTTGAGGACCGGAGCACCGGTTGTGATATATCCGCCGTGGTGACATGGCGCCAGAATATCGCAGGCACGGGCACGCTATTCTATCGTGAAGAAGATTCTTCAGAATGGATGAGTACAAACAGCACATACAGCAATTCAACAAGGCATTCCGTGTATGCAAGCGGCATTAAGCCAGACAAGACCTATTACTATTATATCCATGCCTGCGGACCTGACGACTGCACCAATTCGCCGGACCAGGTGTTCAGCATACCGAACAAGCTGTCATTCACAAACGTGCGTTCGACTACGACTGAAAGGACAGCAAATGTAACATGGGAAACACGATGCAAGCGTGAAGGGGAATCAGAAATCTACTGGTACAGAACAGAGACGAATTACACGCTCTATGTTGTACCGACCGCATACGCAGGTTTCACAAATCCGCCATGGAGCAACGTCAGCAATTCATCATACGGTTCAAATCACACTGCCGCTCTAAGCGGCATGCTTGAGGAAGGCAGAAACTACACGTTCTTTATCTCAGGATGCACTAATGCGTGGGAAATCGAAGATGTCATCTGTGCGAACAGCACGCGCTACACGTTTCTCATGGTCCCCCGGCCATTTCCTGACATCTCCAATCTCGCTATAAGGATACAACACGAATCCCTAGAGATTTCATGGGCCAGTTTCCAGACTGTGAATACCACGTTCTATTACAAGGAAGAGGGCAATCCTGAAACGAATTACACAAAATGGAGAGCGTTGACCGATCCGGCAGCCCAGGTATCCCATTCATTCACACTCGGAGGGCTTGATCCCGGGACGAAATATTACTACAAGATAGAGCACTGCGGTTCAGACGGAAGATGCGCAGTTGCTAATATCACGAACCAGAGTTTCACGACGTCTAGCTGTTATGACCATACCAAAAATGGGGGTGAGACGGCTGTTGATGTCGGTGGGCCGTGCGGACCGCCCCCGACATGCTCAGACGGAATCTGGAACGGAAACGAAAAGGGAGCGGACTGCGGAGGGAACTGCACGGCATGCAGCAGCGCATGCATACCTCTTGTAAACAACGGTCCGGCTGACCAGAAGATAAACATCGTCTTCGTTATGGATAATGATTATCGGAACGACACCACCACGTTCAGGGCCGATGTGAGGCAGCTCATCGAAAAAGGCTATTATGGCAACGATTTAATATCAACGCAAAGATGCAAATTCAATTTCTACTATGTAACTGAGGCCGGCGATGCCGAGGACACCTGCACGAGGCTTGACACCCCGGCATCCCTTTCCACCTCCTGTCCGTTCTCGAATATGGTTGCAATAGTGCACAAAACACCGTTCAGGGACTGTTCATCCGGAGGGGTCTTCTCAACAGAATCCGATGGCTATAATGTGGTTGTGCATGAGAGCGGGCATTCGGTTTTCGGTCTTGCGGATGAATACTGCTGTGATGGCGGTTATTGGGAAGATAAAACCAGCTTCCCCAACATTTTCGAATCAGAATCGAACTGCCGCGCATATGCCGCTTCAAACGCATATGATCCGGATTATTGTTATGAATTCTGCCCCACGGTCAGATGCTGGCCGGGAGGGAGTGCAATCTCATCATGCCAAGCGCTCTTCACCTCAAGAGGCTGGAGTCCGCTCGAGTGCGACTGCGACGCATTCGCAAGCGCGAACGGGCTGGATCCGGCCCAGTGCACGGCTATTTCGCCCGGCGACTGCCCGATACCCTGGCAGGCGACCTGGCAGGAGCTTGGCGTGGATCCGGCAGGTCTTTCAGTAGTTTCGCCGCACTGGTGCTATGCGCGTGGCGGACCAGCGACAATATGCTGCGGCAATGGCTGGTGGAAGCTCGACCCGGACCCTGCGAACCCGCTTAATCCAGGCAATTGTATAATGAAAAACGGGGATGGATTCGGACCGACGTGCCAGCAACGTGCGGGCAGCGTCATGCATGGCCTTCCTGCCTGCACACTTTATGAGGGCGGATGATATGAAAAAAACCAAGGTTGTGTTTTTGCTTCTCGTTCTTCTTGCCTATCTTGCCTTTGCACAGACTGAGAGCCAGGCCACCAAGGCAGTCGTTGTCAAGATGAACATTAAAAACGGGCAGATCACGGTTCTTGACTCGCAGGTTGTATATGGCTCTGCACCGGCAAGGCCCGTGGAGTGGCACGATTTCAGGATAAATTCTGTTTCAGGCAATAGCACCACGTTGGACCGGTTCGGGATAGAGGACCCGCGGGTTTTCCGGCTTCTTGACTTCAACGAAGGCGAGCCAACCCGGATTGTAAAAGACGACGTGAATTTCACGGTTGTGCTGGCTTTCAGGCCAGGCATCGCTGAGATGAGGGTTTCTAATTACACCACGAACGCCACAATCGCATCAATAAACCTCACCGGTGCGGTGAACTCTTTCTGCTCAAGCCATAGCGCCGACCCTGACTGCCAGAAGCCTGCTCCCCAAACGGAGCCTATTCAAAAACCAGGGGGAAACTGCCTTCCTTTCACGCTGCTATCCGGGCTCCTTGCTGCTGTTCTTCTGACTGCTTTCCATGCACGCTTCTGATGTCAGACTGCACGCCAATCGGCACTCGCCACCGATGCGGCAGAATATAACAGCTCCGCGTTCAGAGCCCTGCCTCTGCCCTCAGCTTCTTGGCCATGTCGGTCTTCTCCCATGTGAAGCCGGGCTCCTCCCTGCCGAAGTGGCCGTAGGCCGCTGTCTTCCTGTAGATGGGTTTGAGCAGGTCTAGGTACTTTATCATCTCCGCGGGCTTGAATGAGAAGTGGTCCATTATCAGCTGCTCAATCTTCTCATTCGGTATCTTGTTTGTGCCCTTGGTGTCCACGAAGACCGCGAGCGGCTTCGCGATGCCGATGGCATAGGAGACCTGCACCTCGCATGTGCCCGCCAGGCCTGCAGCCACGATGTTCTTGGCTATGTATCTGCACATGTAGGCGCCTGACCTGTCCACCTTGGACGGGTCCTTACCTGAGAATGCGCCTCCGCCGTGGTGGCCCCTTCCGCCATAGGTGTCCAGTATGATCTTCCTGCCGGTCATTCCCGTGTCAGCGGCAGGGCCGCCAAGCACGAACCTGCCTGTGCCGTTGATATAGCACATGGTCTTGCTGTCGAAACTGCTGCCGCAGACCGGCTTTATCACTTCCTCGGTGATGTCCTTCCTGAGCTTGTCCAGGGAAGCGTTCTCGTCATGCTGAGCGGCTATGACCACGGTATGCACCCGCTGGGGCACATGGTCCTTGTATTCCAGCGTGACCTGGGTCTTGCCGTCCGGCCTGAGATACGGCAGCGTGCCGTTCTTCCTGACCTCGGCCAGTCTCCTCGCCAGCTTGTGGGCGAGCATTATCGGCATGGGCATCAGCTCAGGGGTCTCTGTGGTGGCGAACCCGAACATTATGCCCTGGTCGCCAGCGCCCTGCTCGTGCTCCTTCGTCGTATCCACGCCCTGCGCGATGTCCGGCGACTGGCGCTGGATAGAAGTGATGACGCCGCAGGTCCTGTAATCGAATAGGTAATCCGGCGTGGTATAGCCGATGTCGCGTATGGTGTCCCGGACCACCTGCTGGAACTCGCAGTAGCCCTTCGTGGTTATCTCGCCCATCACCGCCACGAGGCCCGCGGTCGTGGCAGCTTCGGTGGCGACGCGCGACTTCGGGTCCTGCCTGATGAGGTCATCCAGCACCGCATCTGATACCTGGTCGCAGAGCTTGTCCGGATGCCCCTCGGTGACCGATTCTGATGTGAAAACATATCTCAATGCCATAACTGCACCTTCTGCTGGCAGTATCGCAAGATCGGATGGCCCTTACGAAGCTGTCATTTGCGTCTCTTCTTCGGAGCAGACGCGGCCGTCTTGCCTGCTGTGCTTATGCCAAGCAATGAATAAATCCCACATGACGATGTGATGCCGGTCACAAGCAGTATCAGTCCGACCAACGCCACCACATAAGATACCAGTCCCGCGAAGTACACAAGACCGCCCACTATGAGGGCTATGCCTGCGCCCAGCCGCACTGACCTGTCAATCATTCCGACGTTCTTTTCGCAAAATTTCATGAAACCACTGGATGGTTTCATCCCTTGAGGCTTAAAAAAGTATGTCAATGTTTGAAAAACGGAAAAATGATGGCTATGCACGGTCTTTGACCCATTTCCCATAGGCCTTGAGGCCGAGCTTTATCGGGAGGCCCGAGTATCCGCAGCTGCAGGCGAATGTCGGAAGGACAGAGTCAAGGAAGCCAACCATGGCAGGGTTGGACAGGAAATCCCTGGCTTCCACAGGCCTTTTGCACCTCGGGCAGCACATGACAGAGCGTGGCTTGGCCATAGATTCACTTGGGCTTGTAGTATCCCCATTTCTCAAGGGCCTCGCGGAGCTCTGGGGCTTTCTTCGCCTTCTCCTCTAATGTCTCGCCTTCCAGGCATGCATCCACTGCCTGCATGGTTGCCCTTGCGCCTGCCCTGGTCCCTTTCGGATGGCCGTGGATGCCTCCGCTTACGAGGAGGACGAGGTCTGTGCCGTAGATATCCAGCACCTGTGGCACAAGGCCCGGGTGGAGCCCTCCTGAAGACACAGGGAACGCGCTCTTTATATGGCCCCAGTCCTGGTCCAACAGCACGTGCGGGAACGCCTTTGTCCTCTTTTCGCGCAGGACATCAGCCACCGCAGTGACTTCCATCTTGGAGCCGACGAGCTTGCCCACCGCAGTGCCTGAATGTATCTGCGACACTCCTATCAGCCGCATCATCTTGGCCAGGAACTGCATGGTCATGCCGTGCTTTGGGTTCCTGGCATAGGAGGCGTGCATGGCCCGGTGCGCATGGATGGCCAGTCCCAGGTCAGAGCAGTAGTCCCGCATGGTCATGACCGAAGCCGTCCCTGCGACCACCACATCTATCATGCAATAATTCCAGCCATTGTCTGCCAGGAGCTTCGCCCGCTTTTTCATCTCGTCTGTCTCTGCGGTGATGTTGATGAACGCTGATTTCTTATCCCCGGTCAGGTTCTCTGCCCTGTCGCGCATCCTGGTCATGAACCTGACACGGTCGTTGAAGCGGTTGAACGATGTGGATGTCAGGTTCTCATCGTCCTTCACGAAGTCGAATCCGCCCATCCATGTCTCGAACCCTATCCAGGCATGCTCTTCTGCGCTGAAACCGATTTTCGGCTTCGGCACAGCCCCGGTGAGCGGCCTTTTCTTCACGCCCATCATCTTCCTTATGCCTTCCATGCCGAAATGAGGCCCTTTGAAATTGCTTATGTAGGCCTTCGGTAACGAGACATCCACCAGCCTGAGGTTCTTCACCGCCTTCATGCCGAATATGTTGCCTGCTATTCCGCTGAGCAGCTGGACCGCATTCCCTTCCTCCCACAATCCGATGGGATAGGCGATTTTCACGAAGTTGTCCTGCTCGTGGAATGCTGTGGCCTCAAGCTTCTTCATCCTCGGAGGCAGCTTGAACAATGTCGTCCAGGTGCCTGTGGAGCTCTCGGATGCTATCCTGCCCATGGCCTCCTTCTTGCTCAGGCCGGCGTCAGGCTCGAAATAGAAGAGGCAGACAAGGTCGTCCTTTGCCGGCTTGTAGCTGAAATCCACGAATTCGTCATACCAGTCGATTTTCTTCCCTGCCATGGATTGGAAAAACAGGGAAAAGATATAAATCAGGCGGTGACCTCGAAACTGATGCCCTTTTCGGGCTCCCAGCGGCATACCGCGCAGGGTTTGCCGTTCCCATCCACGAGGCACAGCTCCTTCGCGATGATGGTGTTCCCGATGCTGCGGATACACAGCTCGAAATGGATGGCTTTCCCGGAGTCGCGCATGAATGAGGCTACCTCGAAATGGTTTTTGAGCTCCAGGAACGACGGCTGGCCCGGGGCAGTCTCATCCAGGAAGGCCGCGAAGTCCTTGAAGGTCGCGGCGACCTCGGCCATCAGTTTCTTATTATCCCTGAGCGTGAGTTCGATGACGCCGTCGATGCGCCTGACCTTGAACTGAGGGGTATGCCGCATGACAATGATATATGTTATAGAACAATGACATCCTCCCCGCCTTAAAAGGCGGGGTTTCCTTTTGTTTTTTAGGAAAAATCCTGCAATGTGGATTGCCCAGCTTGGTCTCTAACATAATTCTTGGTTGTTTCTAAATCAACGTCGCCAACACTCCGGCAAAATTT
>JACCLH010000037.1 GCA_013425375.1 Microcaldota archaeon
AGCGGCGTTCTTCCTGTTTTCGACGCCGCCTTCAGCACGCAATCCTGTAAGTCCTGTCATACTGCTTCCACCCTATATTGTTTATATTGTTGTTTACTTGTGTTTTAAATGAAAACATTCTTAAACATTTCTATAAACACCCAAAAAGGAAAAACAAGATATCAGAGGTTTTCTACCGCTATGTCCACGATGGCTGAGGTCGAGTAGGTTATAATCGGCCTGACCCATATCCTCTTACCATCCGCAGGTACTTCCAGAGGGGTATTCACATTTTTCGGGAATACATACTCTATGAATACTTCATTGCCACCGCAGCTGATTGTCATGATAGCATTGCCGCTGGTATCTTTCCCAAGGTACTCAAACACATACCCACCCACTTTCTGAGGTGTATTCGAGGCTATACCACCAGTATAAGTGCCGGTGCTCGCCTCAGTGCAGGCAACCACTGAACCGCCATCAGAGCCGCTGTCTACGTAGGCATCCACATTGCTGCCTGCGTCTGAACTTGCATCCGTGCCGGAGTCCAGTCCGCTATCCACACCACTATCGGTACCTGCATCAACTCCGCCAGTACCACCAGTGCCAGAAACTCCACCGCTACCAGAGACACCGCCAGTACCTCCAGTACCAGAAACGCCACCTGTGCCACCGCTACCAGCAATGCCACCGGTACCTCCTGTACCAGTATCTGCGCTAGCATCCACTCCGCTATCCACACCACTGTCAGTACCAGCGTCCATACCGCCAGTACCACCGCTACCAGAAACGCCGCCAGTGCCACCAGTCTCTACGCCGCCAGTACCACCGCTACCAGAAACGCCGCCAGTGCCACCAGTCTCTACGCCGCCAGTACCACCGCTACCAGAAACGCCGCCAGTACCACCGCTACCAGCAATGCCACCGGTACCACCAGTATCTGCGCTAGCATCCAATCCACTATCTACACCGCTGTCGGTGTTGGCATCCAAACCGGCATCAATACCCGCAACGCCACCGCTACCGGCAATACCGCCAGCACCACCTGTACCAGCATCAATGCCACCCGTACCACCAGTATCAATACCCGCAACGCCACCGCTACCGGCAACGCCGCCAGCACCAGCCTCGTTGCCCATACCACTGTCTCCAGCAACTCCGGTGCCAGTATCTGTCTGCGCTCCGCTATCTTTGCCAGAGAAGGGTACGTAACCTCTTAGGGGCCTTGTATCCAGGCTGCAATTCACCAAGGCCACTGCGCTTGCCACAAGCAGGTACTTGGCCAGCTTAGCCTTGAATCTGCCGCCTACCGTCTCCTTCCTCTTATCAGCAGCGTTCTTCCTGTTTTCGACGCCGCATTCAGTATGCAATCCTGTAAATCCTGCCATATCTCTTCCACCCTATATTGTTTATATTGTTGTTTAATTGTGTTTTAAACAAAACTGTTTTTAAACATATCGGTAGGTGGGTGTCCCTAAAAAAGAAAGCCCAGAGATTCTCAAAGGCCATGCCGATCTTTACGGCGTGAATTGCTGCAGTGAAAAGTGTTATTCTTATGCTCTTGGCATCAGCAGGCGCTTCTGGCACGGTTTCCCCATCCTTCTGGAACCCGGCAATATCTGCCAATACAGCAATCTCCCAAGCGCCCTGAATACCTGGCGTTCACAGTATCCTGTGCCCCTTCTCATTACCCACGATTATCATGTCAAAACGCGTGAATATGCCGTTCTCTATTATGCCCGGTATGCTCTTCAGCCACTGCTCGATCTTCTTGGGGTTCTCCAGTTTCATGTCGCAGTCTATTATGAAGCTGCCGTTATCGCTTATCACAGGGCCGAGCTTGGCCTTGGCCATCCGCACCCGCGGGTTGTAGTCCTTCAGCTTCTTCATTATCAGCGGAGAGGCGAACGGAAGGACCTCCAGATTGACCTCGCCTTCGAGCACCCCGTCCATGACCTTGCTTTCATCCACTATCACTATGAATTTCTTGGCGTTGTAGTCTATTATCTTCTCGCGGGTGAGCGCGCCCCCGCCTCCCTTGAGGAGCGCATCCGGAGTAACCTTGTCAGCGCCGTCCACTGCCAGATCTATGTCCTCTATGGCATCGGTCTCTGTGACCAATATGCCGTGCTCTATGGCGAGCATCCTTGAATCGAATGATGTGGTGACGCAGGTGACCTTAAGGCCCAGTTTGACCTTCTCGCCGAGCAGCCTGATGAACTCCCTCACCGTGCTTCCGCTTCCCAGGCCTACGCACATGCCGTCCTTGACATAGGCGAGCGCGGCCTTTGCAGCGTTTATCTTGGAATGGTCAGTCATAATCATCCCGTCTTTGAGAATGTCACTCCTTTCCCATCATCCTGGCGGAGGACCTCCAATAGGTTGCCTTTCTGGTCCGCGAGGGAAAGTTCTGTGAAATTATCCCCGAGGCGCACCGTGATTATCCTCGGCCTGGCTTCAAGCATGGCGCTGACGCTGTAAATCTTCTGCCGCTGGTTGTAGGCATATTGGGTCTTGCAGTCCTTGAATATATCTTCCGCATTGCCCTGCGTCATCTTATAGAACCTGAGGAGCTGGGAGTCTGCCAGTTTCATCTCCTCCTCAACCCGTGGCGATGTTTTCAGGAAGCTGCCAGTGGTCTGGACGAATATTGCCGCTACCTTCAACGACTCCAGCGACTGCCTCGAGACCCCCTCCTTCACTTCCTTCTGAAGGCTAGGCCGCAACCTGGAGAGATCGACTGGCCTCGGCGCTTGCACAGGCGCCTTGGGCAATTCGAGCGGTTTGACTTCTGTAGGGGGCTTGGCCTGAGCCTGCATCATCCCAAACAGGGCATTGCGCTTATTCGCCTGCGATTCTTCAGTCGTAGTTTCTTTAGCCATCTTTCCAACTCCTCAACAGTAATAATGCTTTCCTACATTTATAAGGTTTATGACAATTCCTTTTTATCTCCAGGACAGCTACCTCAGGGAATGCGATGCCATAGTGCAATCCGTGAGCGGGAAAGAGATCGTGCTGGACCAGACCATATTCTATCCGCGGGGTGGAGGGCAGCCGACTGATACCGGGAAAATCATTATCAGCGCGAGCGGAAGCGCGGATCCGCATGGCGTGGTTAGTGTGGGTGTTGGTGCGAGTGATGTTGTTGGTGATAACGCGAACGAGTTCCGTGTAATTAATGTGATGAAGAAGGAAGGCAAAATCATCCACGAACTTGATCGGGACGCGGGTTTCGGGGTTGGTGCGAAGGTTAAATGCGTTCTGGACTGGGAACGCCGTTACAAGCTCATGCGCATGCACACCGCGGCCCACGTCCTTGGCGCGACCATGTTCAATGAGCTCGGCGTCCTCATAACCGGAAACCAGCTGGACCTGGACAAGACTCGTTTCGATTTCAGCCTCGAGTCGTTCGACAGGGCGAAATTCGAGGAAGTCGTCGGCAAGGCCAACGGATTCCTGGCGGCTGGTGCGGAACTGAAGATATACGACCTGCCCCGAGATGAAGCCATGAAGATACCTGGGGTGGTCAAGCTGGCCGGGGCGCTGCCGCCCTCCATAACCGTCCTGCGTATTGTGGAGATACCCGGTCTAGACATCCAGGCTGACGGCGGAACCCACGTGAAAAGCCTGAAGGAGGTCGGGAAGATAGGTATAATTAAGCTGGAGAACAAGGGCAAGGAAAACAGGAGGATTTATTTTACTTTGTCAGGATAGATGATACAGGGTGTCATTTATGGCAAGTTCAAGGTTCGCAAGTTACTTCTTCCTGCTGATAAGCCTGATAGCCATCGCAGGTTCCACGTACGTGGCAGTGGCCTATCCCAAGCAGATGCTATCCATCATGTTCCCGATGTTCCCGGTCGTAGTCCTCATATTATGCGTCCTGACGTTCCTGAGCGGCTTCTACTATTACAAGGCCAGGGTTGACGAGGAGGCCCAGCGGGCGCAGGAACGCGAGCGCGAGATGCTGCAGAAGATAGTCAGGAAAGTGGCCAAGGGCAAATCGACGGGCTGAGTCTTCCCGCTACAATCAGGGGCTGGAAAGCCTGCAGAAGGATTTATTTATTTCACCGTGATGTAACGTGGGAGGTGTCGGAATGAACAAGTACAAACTAATGAGTTACATCTTCGTGCTATTGGGCATCCTGGTTGTCGTGGGTTCATTGTATGTCATAATCAACTATGCGAGCGACCTCATCAACGCGATAGTCAATTTCGTGACTACTAACGACTATTCCAAGCTCCAGCAATGCGGTGTCTCATATCCGTCCCAGTTCGACAAGCTCAAAGCGGAATTCGCCACTCTCATACTGCCGGCGCTATTCATAGGGCTACCTCTCCTGCTCATAGTGCTCTCCGCTGTGATGTTCATTGCCGGCTTCTACTACCAGAAGGGCAAGCTCCAGGATGATGTCCGCAAGCATGAGGAGCTGAAGCGCGAGATGGTCCACAAGATAAGGAAGAAGATGGGCGTCGGAGTCCCAGAGGGCTCAGCTCCGCAGCCCAAGGCGGAAGCCGGGGAGGAACTCGAAGAGGAAGAACCTGAGGAAGAGGAGCTGCCCCAGCAAAAACCCACTCCAAAGAAAAAATGATTTTCTTTTGTTTCTAAGCCAATGTGCGGCGTTAACCAACAAGTCAGTTTATAAAACAGTACCGCATCATAGTATATTCGTTCTGGCTTCTAACTGGTCAGAATATCTTATCTCTGGATAAATCTCCAAGCAAAGCGGGGTAGGGAAGCTTGGAGTTCCCGCTGGACGGGCTGTTTGGTGATAAATCAGACTTCCCGGGCGAAGCTCATAACCCAGAGATCGGTGGTTCAAAAATTCGGACCTGTATTGGTTTGAGTTGATATTCCACTCCCCGCTATTTTTTTTCATCCTAGCAGAAGCTAGGTCAGCAAACTCACAGCGAATGCACCGGCCATCGCCAGAAGCACATACCTGAGTACCCTACCTGCAGCGCAGGCCAGGACGAATCTCCACCAGGGGATTTTTAGGCCGCCTGCTACAATCCCTGCGACATCGAAAAGCGGATTCGGAATGAAAGCAAGGAAGAATATGGCGAGGACATCATAGCTCTTCACCACATCCTCGATATTCTTGGCCTCCTTCAGCCGGTCATTCATCATGCCGCGTAGGCCGTCCCCGGCTGCATAACCAGTGAGCTCTCCTATGGCCGACCCTATGCCGGCAACCGCGCCAAGCATCACAGGATCCAGCGTGGCGCTCAATGCCACCACGACCGCCCAGCCTGGCGCAGGGAAGAATATGGTGGCAGAGCTCAGGAGCGCGATCACGAATGCGCCGGCATATCCATAGGCGCCCAGCCCTGCGATGTCAGCTGAGAAATAGATAACTGCGGCAGCTATCGCCACCGCGAATATCATCTCCAGCACGCCACCTGTTCTCTTTTCCATACCATCAGTGCGGTTCAGCAATGACGTTCCTATCACCAATCAATAATACCTCTTATCATCATAACCGCATATAGATATGGGAACGATGGTAATAAAGAGATTTATGGACTTTGTGTGGCCTTCGCTTCGCTCGGTCAAAACAGTCCATAATTCTTGAGGCAGATCCCAGCCTAACGGCTGGACATGTGAATTATGGACTCGGGGGGATCTGCGGCGTCTTTTTAGCACCCCACTTTTTGGGGCGCCTTTTTGGTAAAAAGGCGCACTCGCACCCCCGGCCCCTCGCGTGCAAGGCGAGTGCTCTGTTCTGCCGCGTTCGCGCTCCATATATCGGAGCCCTCACGCGTCTGCTGAGCTACGAGCCCATGGAGGATTGAATTGTTGGATAAGAGCTATTTTATATCCTATTCGCAGCCGCCCCAGCCGCATCCATAGCAGGCTTTGCAGCCTTCCTGGAACACAAGCGTGCCGTTGCAACATGGGCAGATGCCCTTCTTTATCTTCTCAGCTTCAGAAAGAGATGCGACTTCAGGAGGCATCGCTATTTTATTTTCTCCGGCGACCGGAAAAACGATTCTTTGCTCGGACATGGTCATCCCATGTCAATTGCATCTTAACTTATTATAAAGAATTCTTTTGTCGCCGGTGTTTCAAGAACATAAAAATGACTTATTGCGACAAGTGAAAAGAAAAAAATCATTTCCACGCCGGCATCCCGGCCATGTGCTCATCCACGAACTGGGCGGCCTTCGCACGATCCCATCCCCTCGTCTTAATCGTGTAGAGTATCATCCCTTCCCGTATCTCATGTTGCGGCTTTAGATCGCCGTTCGGGTAGGTGCAGTGCGTGCAATACTTGTTGCCTTCCTTCCCACCGCCGAATTCCGATTTCTTCATCATCGGCATACCGCAGCTTTCACATTTATTCAGGGTCACGTCATCACCTTCTTGCTAGTTTAATAAAAATTGCCGTTGTGTGGCATTATCAGCCACAGCCGGCATTTCCGAATGGAAAATGCCGAGGGGGGAATTTCCGCAACGTTTTTACACCACGTTTTTTGGGCGCTTTTTTACTAAAAAAGCGCATTCGAATCCCCGACCTCTCGATATCTCAGAGCACCGCATAAAGTCATCGGATTTCTCCTCATAACTCATCGGGCTTAACCTATGAGTCGAGCACTCTGAACCAACTGAGCTACCTCGGCGTTTTTACAAAACCAGACTTATTTAAGTTGCTTACCTTTAAATTGTTATACCAATTCTCGGGCGGGTCTATGGGTGAGGAGTATTTCGCTGTGCTTCGTGACGGTCTGCAAAGGGCCTATGCTGTGGCCAGCGAAGCCAGAAGCCAGGGCTTCGACCCGACCGAGGACATAGAGGTCAAGATAGCCAAGGACGTGGCGGCACGCGTGGAGGGGATTGTGGGCCCGCCGGGCGTGGCAGAGGTCATCCGCTCCCTGGAAAGGAGCGGCATGGCCAGGGAAGACATCGCATCCGAGCTGGCAAGGAAGATAGCGGCAGGAGAGCTCCTGAAATCCAGCAAGGAGTGCCTCATCGAACAGGCCGTGCGGACGAGCCTGGGCGTGATCACCGAAGGCGTGCTGGTAGCCCCCACCGAAGGCATAGCCAAGGTGAGGATAAAACAGAATCCTGACGGCAGCGATTATGTGGCGGTCTACTTCGCAAGCCCCATCAGGAGCGCAGGCGGCACCGCGGCAGCGCTCAGCCTTGTCTTCGCAGACATCGCCAGGAAGACCTGCGGCGTGGGCGACTACCGCGCCACTGACTCGCAGATCATGCGCTACCTTGAGGAAGTGAACCTCTATGAAAGCCGGGTTTCCCACCTCCAGTACATGCCCCCTGAAGAGCACATCAGGATAATCACCGGAAACTGCCCTATCTGCATAGACGGGGAGCCGACAGAGGATATGGAGGTCTCTGCCTATCGCGGAGTGCCCGGCGTGGAGACCGACCGCATCCGGGGGGGAGTCCCGCTGGTCCTGTGCGAAGGCCTCGCAGCCAAGGCCGCCAAGGTGCTCAAGTATGCCAGGAGGACCAAGATGGGATGGGACTGGCTGGAGAAGGTCATCAAGATAAAGAAGAAAGAGGACAGGATAGAGATAAAACCCGACCCGGGATACCTGGATGGCCTCGTCGCAGGAAGGCCGGTATTCAGCCATCCTTCGGCCAAGGGCGGTTTCAGGCTGCGTTATGGCAGGAGCAAGACCACCTGCCTGATGGGAAAGGACGTCCATCCTGCCATCATGATACTCCTTGACAATTTCCTTGCCTACGGCACGCATATGAAGATAGAACGGCCTGGCAAAGGCTGCGTCGTATCCGCCCATGATGGCATCGAGCCCCCGGTCGTGAAGCTCAAGGATGGCAGCGTAAGGAAGGTCAGGACAATAGAAGAGGCCTATGCCCTCAAGGTCGAAGTGGAGGAGATCCTTTTCCTAGGAGACCTCCTCTGCACCTATGGCGATTTCCTCAAATCAAACCATCCGCTCATGGCATCAGGCTATTGCGAGGAGTGGTGGCAGAGGGAGGTGGAGGCCAAAGAAGCGCAGATGCCAGGCAGCCTTGACGCGCCATCCCTTTTCGCGTTCTCAAGGACACATAACGTTCCGCTCCATCCAAGGTTCACGTTCCACTGGCACGATATCTCCATGGAGCAGCTTGCCCTTCTGGCGCAATGGCTGAAGAAAGGCAGGCTGGAGATGGAAGGGGGCAATATCCGCTCCCTTGTCATCCCTGAGGGCAGTGCCAAGCGTGTGCTGGAAGAGCTTCTTGTCGAGCACCATGTGCATGACGGCTCTGTCATAGTCAGCAGTGATGACGCGTTCGCCCTGCTCTCATCGCTCGGCGCCCTTGCAGGTGACCGTATAGACTTCTCCGGCTTCGATGCCGTCTACGGTCAGGCAGGCAAAGCGCCTCTTGGCCTGGTGAACGAGCTGTCAGGCATCCGCATAAGGGCCAAGGCGCCCACCTACATCGGAGCCAGGATGGGAAGACCGGAGAAGGCTAAGGAAAGGAAGATGGACGGCAGCCCCAACGTGCTTTTTCCCACAGGCTCTTTCAAGAACCGGAGCGTCATGAAGCAGTACCGCATGCTTAAGGGCAGGGAAGGAGAGAAGACAATAAACCTGGAGCTCCTGCGCATGCGGTGCAGGAAATGCGGCCGGCTTGGCTATGGCCGGCGCTGCGATGCATGCGGCAATGCGACTGTCATGGAGCGCATATGCCAGAAATGCGGCCGTAGCGTGGAAACCGAGATGCACTGCGATATGAAGACGCTTCCCTATGACCGGCGGCCTGTGGAGATCGTGGAGCTGATGGACTCGCTCAGGGAGCGCCTCGGCGAAAGCTCCTATCCTGAGGATATCAAAGGCGTGAAGGGTCTTTCCAACCCCTCCCGCGTACCTGAGAGGCTGGAGAAAGGCTTCCTCAGGGCCAAGCACGATGTCTACGTATTCAGGGACGGCACATCACGGTTCGATGCCACAGATGTCCCGCTCACACACTTCACCCCTGACGAGGTCGGCCTCACATTGGAGAAGGCGCGGGAGCTTGGTTATGACAAGGACTACCTGGGCAACCGGCTGGAGAATGGCAAACAGACCCTTGTCCTCCGCCACCAGGACATAATATTATCCGACAACGGCGCTGAGTATTTCATGAGGGTAACGCGCTTCATAGACGACATGCTCGTCAACCTCTACCGCCTCAGGCCGTTCTACGAGATCAGCAAGAAGGAAGACCTCCTGGGGCATCTGGCTGTCGGCCTTTCCCCGCATACCAGCGCAGGCGTACTCTGCCGCATAATAGGCTTCACGAAAGCCAATGTCGGCTACGGCCATCCATATTTCCATACCGCAAAGAGAAGAAACTGCTTCCATGGAGATGAGAAATTACTTGTCTATGATGGTAAAAGATTCGAGTTGCTCGCAATCCGCGATTTTGTGGAGCGCCATCTCAAAGGTCATACAGAGAAAGACGATTTCGGCACATCCTACAAGGAAATAAGCGGTTTGAAGACATTCAGTTTCAATAAAGAAACTAGGAGATTCGAGCTGGCGGACATCACGCATGTCTCACGGCATCCTTCGCCAAAGAAACTCCTGCGGTTGCGGACCAAGAGCGGCAGGACGATAACTGTCACCCCAGACCACCTGTTCCCAGGCAAACCCGGCCAAAAAATCAAAGCCCAGGACGCCACAGAGCTTCCAATCCCATGGAATGTAGAGAACCGCTCCATCTCAGATGTGGAGGCGCTAGACCTCCTTTCCATGACCGAAAACCAGGATGCCATGATAAGGACAGAAGAAGACGTTTTTGACGATGGGCAGTTTTCACTCATAAGCAAGGATCTGGGCATGAGCTACAAGACATTCACGAATTACACATATAGGAAATCCTACCCGTCCGAATTAGTCAGGAGATTCAAACCAGCGATAATCAACAATGGCCGTTATCTTCTTGGCAGCAAAAGAGACAGGGTTTCGGTCCGGCCGCTGGTGCCGGTTGATGTGGATTTACTCTCTATCCTGGGCTTCTACCTAGCCGAAGGGTACATGAAAAAGAACCAGAAAGATACTCATCAGGTTGCCATAACCGCGACCAAGCCGTGGGCTAAAGGGTACCTTAACGAAACGATAAAATCCGTTTTCGGCATCAAACCAAGCATTTCCCCCAACCAGGTAGTCATCTGTTCCGGTTTCGTCCATGAGCTTTTCAGGAAGCTAGGGCTCGGCGGAGATGCAAGGGCAAAACGGGTGCCGGGCTTCATATACTCATTGCCAGAGGCCAAACGCCATGCATTCCTGAGAGGATATTTCTCCGGAGATGGGTGCTGTTCTCTTGGGAGCACACTGGAAGTGAACGTGACGTCGGTCAACAAATGGCTGATTGACGGGGTTTCGGCTCTTCTTCTTTTCTCAGGGATACGGCATTCGATCCGCGAAGAGCGGCGTTTTGTCACGAGCGGTCCGGTATTCAGGTTCTACGGCCGGCCCAAAGAGTGTCATTCCTACAAAATCCGGATTTTCGGAGCTGAGGCGAAGAAGTTCATCGAGACGATTGGTTTCCTGGACCAGAAGCATCAGCATGCCGAAATACTTCTTGCGAAATGGCTCAAGAAAAAAGGCACTTGCCGGACGCGTTTCGATGGTGATGCCTTTACAGACCAGGTTGTGGAGAAGACGGTTGTCGACAGCTCTGACAAATACGTCTATAATCTGACCGTTGCCCCGCACCATACACTGATATGCTCTGGTGTGGCCGCCTGCCAGTGTGATGGAGATGAAGACAGCATCATGCTCCTGATGGACGCCCTGCTGAACTTCTCAAGGAAGTTCCTCAGCGAGAGCAGGGGAGGCACCATGGACGCGCCGCTGGTGCTCTCCATGGAGATTAATCCGAAGGAGGTGGATGACGAGGCGCACGCCATAGAGTTCGTCTCCCACTACCCGCTTGAATTCTATGAGGCCGCTGAGCGCAATGCCATGCCAGGAGACGTGAAGATCAAGACCGTGAAGGATGTGCTCGGCACCCCTGAGCAGTATGAGCTGCCCATAACCCATCCCGGCGGCACCCTTGACGTGGGCAACATCCACACCGCTTATGTGACTTTGGAATCCATACCTGACAAGATAGACATCCAGTTCAGCCTCCAGGAGCGGCTGAGGCCGGTGGACCGCCGAGATGCGGCCGAGAGGCTCATCCTCAACCATTTCATACCTGACCTCTACGGCAACCTGCGTTCGTTCTCTAGGCAGACCTTCAGGTGCGTGAACTGCAACACCATATTCAGGCGCGTCCCTCTCGCAGGCAAATGCTCCAGGTGCGGCGGCAACCTGCTTCTCACCATAAACAAGGGCGGCATAGAGAAATACCTGGAGATATCGCGCGACATCGTGGAGAGGTACGACCTGCCGTTCTACCTGAAACAGCGGCTGGAGCTACTGGAGAAGGAGATAAAGAGCGTATTTGAGGATGACAAAATCAAGCAGACAGGGCTTTCCGACTTCCTCTGACACACTCCCAGGGTGCGCGGCCTGCTTTATCTGTACTGAGAGCGCACCCTCGCAAGCCGCTTCGCTAGGGAACGTCGCAACGTTCCCTGCGCCCCATGGAACGATGCGTCCGACAGAACGTTGCTACGTTCTGTGGACCACAAATCGATGCGTCGATTTGTCGGTCGTTCCATGCGGGTCGCACAGATAACCTCAGCGGGCTCCAGCCCTGGGAGTGTGACCTGCCCCTGTGATTTTTAATCCTTGCAGGATATGTCCAAGCGGTGATATATGATGGCTTTGGACATCAATAAATGCGTTAAAGCAGCTACGATGCCTATAGTGGTGTTGGTTGTGCTGGGCATTATCGGCCTGTTCGCCGGCATAGTGCCCCTGTTAGGGGTCATCGCAGGCCTGGTGCTATTCCTGGCCAGCCTCGTGGTCCTTGCATGGGCAGGATTCATGGCTGTGAAGCAGCATGGCATGGACCTTGTCGGTGGTGCGGTGACCGGTGTCATAGCGGGCGTGGTCAGCGGCATTATCAGCGGAGTGATAAGCATAGTGCTTTACTTCCTGGGCATAGGTGCGACCGCAGCGGCCATGGCATCCATGGTAGGCTCTGGGGTGACCATATCCGGCCCTGTCATAATTATCGGCCTTGTGATCGGCCTCATAATAGGCACCGTGTTCAACGCCATATTGGGCGCCATATGCGGTGCTGTGGGAGCCTACGTGGCCCAGATGAAGAAGTGAACCCTTCCTTTTTTCTTTCCTTATTTTTCAAATAGATTACTCTGCAGAGGCCCTACTCACGGGAGCCTACCAGCGGGATGCATGGCATTCCTCGTTCGGCATCAGCATCGCTGGTCCGGTGTTTTCTACAAAACCTACTCTTCAAATAAAAAGATAAATAAAAAATAAAAGGATCAGACGTATTTCCTGGCGAACTTGCCTATCACCGGAATCTCATATTCAATTCCCTGGTAGGCCTGCCATGCGAGGAACAGCCATATCACCAGATACGCCAGCAACATCAATGCCTCAAGGCCGCAGCAGACAAGGCCGCCTATGCCATAGGTGACCATGCTCACGACAACCGTACCGAACCACATTATGACGAAGAGCGTTATCACCACTACGGCGCTCACCACCATGAATATGAGCGACTGGGTGGCGTGGAACTTGAGGAACTTGTTCTCCTTCCTCTCGGTCAGCAGGATAAGCAGCGACACGATCAGGCTGATGGCGAAAATCGGTATGTAGCACAATGCGCCGAACAGCTTTGTCTCATCGCTCCCGCCGCTCGCAGGGGCCGCGGGTTTTGGCTTCTCCGCAGCCGCAGCTTTGGAGCTCTTTTCTTCTGGCATATAACCTTACCTCCATCTTCGCTAGCGGGTTATCCGCACCCCCGGCCTCTCCGCAGGGCTTGTAAGCGACCTGCCTATAAGTCGCATGATATCTTTATAAATATTTTTCGGGAGCATAAACGACTGATGCGTGTTTTCAATTCGCTGTCCAGGGCCCCAGAGGCCTTCATTCCGCCCCAGGACGGCAGGATAATCATGTATGTCTGCGGCCTGACGCCCTACGACAGCGCCCATATCGGCCATGCCAGGGCATACGTCTCTTTTGACATAATCAAGCGCTACCTCATCAAGCGCGGCTTCAAGGCGTACCACATCCAGAACATCACCGACGTGGACGACAAGATAATCAAAAGATGCAGGGAGACCGGCGCTGACCCCAAGAAGCTCACCGAGCAGAACCATTCCGAGGCGTTGGAGCTGTTCGGCAGGCTGAACATCCTCCCGGCCGACGTCTATCCCAAGGTCACCGAGCACATCCCTGACATAATCGAGCTCATCTCGCTCTTGATCAAGAAAGGCGCGGCCTATGAGACCGAGACAGGGGTGTATTTCGACATATCCGCATTCCCGGCCTATGGAGTGCTATCCGGCCAGAACATGGAGCAGATACGCGCAGGCTCCCGCTTCGAGGTGGACGAAAGCAAGCAGGACCCCGCTGACTTCGCGCTCTGGAAGAAGACCAAAGGCGAGATAGTGGAGTTCGACAGTCCCTGGGGGCGAGGAAGGCCTGGCTGGCACATAGAATGCTCTGCGATGTCCAGGAAATACGCCAAAAGGACCCTGGACATACATGGCGGGGCCAGGGATTTGATATTCCCGCACCATGAGAACGAAATCGCCCAGAGCGAGGCTGCTGACGGCCGGAAGTTCTGCAGGTACTGGATGCATGTCGGCTTCCTCACTGTCGGCGGCGAGAAGATGAGCAAATCTCTCGGCAATTTCATCACGCTTAAGCAGGCCCTCACCACATCCACCCCTGCCGCCCTCAGGCTTTTCTATCTCCAGGCCCACTACCGCAGCCCGCTTGACTATGACGAAGATGTCCTGGAATCCATGGAGGAGAGCGTGGAGCGCATATTCAACTCGCTGGGCCTCATCCGGGAAGCATGCGAAGGGAAAGGTCCGGTCCATGCTGACAAGGAATTCAGGGAGAAGAGTGATGAGCTGATAAAACAGTTCCACAAGCACATGGAGGACGACTTCAACACCCCGGAGGCCCTCGCCTCGCTCCACGGCCTGCTTCGCCTCGCGAACGCGCACGTCAGCGGAAAGCATGACTGCGAGCAGCTGCTCAAGGTGAAAACAGCCATAGACGACATGCTCTGGATACTCGGCCTGGAAGAGAACCGGAAACCGGCCATCGAAGAGAAGAGCGCAGCGCTTTTTGCATTGGTGGAGGAGTTGGGCGGCGCACGACCGGAGAACGCGGGCGAAGCGCTCGACATCCTCATCGCCATGCGAGACGCGGCCAGGAACAAAAAAGACTACAAGACCTCGGACCGGATACGCTCGCGTCTGAAAGAAATCGGCGTGATTCTGGAAGACAAGCCCAGCGGAGTCAGGTGGAAGCTGGCATGATTATCTTTCCTAGCGTCAGTTCCCGATGGCGCTAGAAAGATAGACCTTCGTGCTCTCCTGTATGGATTGGTCCACTAGATAGCCGTTGAAGACTATGAAAACGGCAAGCAGAATCCCATATACGAGGGCAAGCATCAATCTGTCCTTCCTGTTCCTTGTCAGGTATAGGAATACCGGCAGAAAAAGCGCCATGAAAGCGGGCGCGCTGGAGAGGAGGAGTAGTGGCTTGGATAACACGCCCCCGATTGCGAATAAAGACAGGTAAGCCATGTAGGCGCCATATGCAACCCACCGGAAAACGGGAGATTCGCAACAAAACCGATAATCGATAAAACGACCCAAGCGATGAACATCGCAGGAAGGCAGATTAGCGCCGGCCCCCACACCGGGGAAGTGGCCTCGAGCAGGATATTCTTGGCACGTTCGACCCAACCATATTCCATGATATCATCTTCAATTCTTGGTGTAGCCCTTCATCACGTCAACGCCGTCGCTGACGAATGCCGCCACGTTGCTCCATCCCCAGAGCGCCACGGTCCTGAAGAACCCTGCTTCCTTGAACCTCCTGTCTGACAGGGTAAGCCTCAGTTTGGTGTCATACACTATCCCTTTGGTCGGAGGGCACCTGGCCATGAAATCAGTATCCTCGCATATCACCGAGCGGTAGCCGCCGATGCTGAAGAACAGGTCCTTACGCATGGCGCAGTTGTTGGCAGGTATCCAGAACTTGCCGGTGGCGATGTGTATGAGGTGGTTGGATTGGAGCACTCCTGCAGAGAACGTGTCATAGGCCAGCTTCCAGAGCTTCGAGTCAGAATGATAAAGGTCAAGGCCGCCCACAGCCATCACCTTCCGGTCAGAGAAATGCTTCCTTATCCTCCCGGTGAAATCATCGGGAAGGGTCGCATCGGCATCAATGAACACGAGTATGTCGTTGGCCGCCTCTTTCGCGCCCTCTGTCCTGGCAAGTCCTACGCCCTTCTTCGCCCTCAAAAGGATCCTGGCCCCATGCTCTTTGGCCACATCTGCAGTCCTGTCCTTGCTGTGGGAGTCCACCACTATCACCTCGTCTCCAGGGGCGAGCTGCGGCTTCAGGCTTGCCAAGAGGGCCCTGATGTGCTCCTCTTCGTTCAAAGTAGGTATGATGATACTGAGCATGCTCCCACCGCGATATGCATAGATATCGGAGTGAAGGTTATAAACTGTTTTCAAAGCGCCACGGTGGCCGGATTTCATGAGCCAGAAGCATCTGCCCCTGCCCGAAAGAGCGTTCTACAATCCACCGGCTACTGCCTGAACCGCTGCAGCTGCTGTGACATCGCCCGGCACTGATTCTTCAGCTCCTTCAGCCTGTTGATGCTGAAAGTCGCAGACTGCTGCCTCCTTACTGCCGCCACCTGCTCTTCCCAGAGCTTGATGTGGAAGGCCTTGCCATGCACCGAGGTTTCTATGGCCTTCGCTTCCTTCAGGAGGGCAGAGCAGTCGCTCAGGATGCTCTTGCGGAGGTTGTCTATCTCCGAATCTATCAATACCGCGTCCTGCACTTCAGGCGGAATCACCAGCTGCAGCGCATCCTTCCCTGCCATGGCCTATACTCTCACATGATAATTAAAACATTTCCTGCTGTTTACTATCATGGCGAAGGTGAAGGTCGCTGTCCTGGCCTCAGGAAGGGGCAGCAATTTCAAGGCTATCCAGGAGCACATAAAGGCTGGCAGGTGCGATGCTGAGATAAAGGTGCTGATAACCAACAATCCGGATGCGCCAGCCATATCAATCGCGAAAGACAACAAAATCCCCGTGGAGATAATCGACAAGAGCGGCTTCCCTGACCGCGAAAAGATGGACGAGCGGATAAAGGAGCTGCTCGACCGCTATGGGGCCGAACTCGTCGTCCTCGCGGGCTACATGCTCATCCTCAAAGGCAGGAAACTGCTCGAGTCCTACAAAAACAGGATAATCAACATCCACCCCGCGCTCCTCCCCGCGTTCCCCGGAGCCACGGCCCAGAAGGACGCGTTCGAGTATGGCGTGAAGGTGTCGGGTGTGACGATACATTTCGTTGACGAGAGCCTTGATGCCGGGCCGATAATCTACCAAGAGGCAGTGGACATCAGCGACTGCAAGAGCGCAGAGGAGACCGCGGCCAAAATCCTCAAGACCGAGCACAAGGCATATGCCAAAGTGGTCGATTCATTCTCCAAAGGCCATTATGCTGTGGAAGGGAGGCGTGCGAGATTCGTTCCCTCCAGCTGATTTTCTGTTACAACTGTTTTTATGTGTCAATCCGTGATATTTTAATAAGCATCGGACCTATTTCCCGATAACAATGGGATGCACTATGACTTTTATCCCTAAAACACCGCATAATCAATTATCTGACGGCAGGACTGTCAGGGCTCTGGAAGGGACTTTTAAGCAGGAACAGATGTTCGGCCTGCATAAGAGCGGCCGCTTCAATCCTGCCCACGAAGCGATAATGGGCGTCAAGGAACACGATGATTCCCTCAATACGAGCGGCGCCTGGCAGAAGATAAATGTGAATAACTGGTGGAAAACCGGCCGTTACGCAGCTTACCGCCGCGGTTTTGAAAACGACCTTGATTTGCAGATTGGCGACAGGCTGGTCTTCATCGAGAAGGGCACTGCACACATACTCGAAATTCCTGATGTGCGCCATCCAACTGATAAAGACAAGAGCCTGAGGCAGGCGGCAGGCATGCTTGATTTCGATTTGCAGAAACTGCGATATGATCCTGAGGCAAGGATTGTTTCTGTCACCACTGATTTCAATCCTGATAGCGATGTCCGCGTCGTAGATATCATGAGGCCTGAAGGCTGGGCCTTGCCTGATAAAAACGGCTATCCGATACGGACTCAGCAGTCAGGTGCCGGAGTCCCAAAGGCAAGATTCGCTGTCACCAGGCCTTCTGGTGCTTTTGAAGGGGAATCGACCGGTTATCATGCTTCTGTCATACTCAGCGTTGTCTACTACAACGGTACGCGTTACATCTATGCTGTCCATTCCTGGTCCGATGATTCCACTGTGGCGGTCGTGACTCCAGCGCAGCGGGTTTCAGGTCTCATAGTCCTGCCTGGGTTTAAGGATGAGGCACCTGAGAAAAAAATGGAAAACGGGCCCAGAGGGATTTGAACCCTCGACCCACGGATCGCGCCTTTTAGGAAAAGGCGCCCCAAAACAGGCAGTTATCTCTTTTCCCTAAGACTAAGAGTCCGTTGCTTACGGCGAAACCTCTCCTTTTGGAGCTGTGTTCCTCTACCAAGCTGAGCTATGGGCCCAAAAAGCAAGAATAATTGTTATAAGAAACCAATTTAAATCATGAACCCTTGCCGAGGCTTTGAACAGTATAGTTCTGCCCGTCGCTGGACACTCTGATGGTCCCGCTCACGTAGTTCTCGTAGTACGGTATGCCGTACTGCCTCATCAGTCTCTTGAACGGCTCGCGCGAACCGCCATTGACTGCGGATTCGTCGCTGCTGCCGCTTATTATGACGACCTCTGGCTTGGACTTTATCAGGAACAAGCCTATGTCGCTGGTACCTGCCCCGACCCCGTAATAAGGCGCCTGGAGCACCTTCACCTCTATCATTTCCGTCTTAGTGTTTATCAGCGGCCCCTGAGCCCCTGTCTGTATCCCTGAAGTGAGCAGCATGGAGTAGTTCCTATCCACAATCCTCAGGACTATGGCATCATTGTTCACGTCGTCCACCCTGCCTTCCCTGGGCGGATTGATAGCAGTGAAGTTCATGCCGTTCAGGTCCATGCTGAAGCCGTCCTCCACTATTTTCACATCTTCACTTCCAGCGGCTTCAGTCATCCTGCCAACCACGGCGGAATAGGCCGTATCTCCGAAAGTGTCACCATTCCACCAGAACTCCTCTATCTTGAATGCGTCAGCGACAGCATCCATGCCCCCATATCTCCTCGGGTCTGCAGCTGTGGAGACCAGCACCTCTATGTCATCCACATCTCTGGAGCGCAGGAAATCAACCACCTTGGAGCCTTTCTCTGCTGAACCCGCGTCCACAAGGACGTCCAGATCCCCTTTCTTGATGAGTATCGCATCGCCCTGCAGGCCCGGGCCGCCCACATCTATGAAATACACTCCGAACACCTCGTCCGGTCTGTATTCGTACTGCATGCCTTTCAGCTCAGGGGGAGGCGGTGGTGGCAGCTCCTCGCTCGCGTTGCCGCCTGTGGTCTGGTTCTTCTGTTCGCCTATTATTATGCTCACCGGAGGGCCGGTCTGGTTGGTGATGTTGGTGGCATTGGTCTTGTTCTCCTCTGGGGGAGTCACCTGCCCCCCGCCACCGGTGCATCCGAAAACCAGCATCAATATGATGAGCCCGGCCAGAATCCTCATAACGTCACCCTTCCTTTCTCAATATCGCTCGCTATCCTCTCTGCGGCTTCCTGAATCTTAATCCTTTCCTGCTTGCCGTCGTTCCTGTACCTTATGGTGACCGTGCCGTCATTGAGCGTGTCATAGTCTATGGTCAGCGCATAGGGCACGCCTATCTCATCCGCCCGCGCATATCTCCTGCCTATGCTGCCGCTGTCCCTATAGGAAACATCCAGCCCTTTCTTCCTGAGCAGAGTAGCCACCTCGCCGGCTTTCGCATCCATGCCGTCCTTTGTCATGAGCGGGAACACCGCCACGTGATAAGGCGCTATGGCCGGCGGGAAGTCGAACCACTCCCACTCCTTGCCGGTTCCCAGTTTCCAGTTTCCCGTTTCGTCCTTCTCGTCCTTGTCCCTGAAGCAGTGCTCCAGGATGCAGTAGAAAAGCCTGTCCACTCCCATGGACACCTCGAACACGTGCGGCATCACCTTCTTCTTCTCTGCCTCCACGAAGACGCTGAAATCGTTTCCACTCTGCTTGGAATGCTGTGAGAGGTCGAAGTCTGTGCGGTAGGCGTTGCCTACGGTCTCTATGGTGCCGAACGAGGTCTCCACCTCCATGTCTATGTTGCCTTTGGAGTAATGCGGGACCTCGGCAGCCGCGAGCACCCTGAGGTGCATCCTCTTCTGGTCTATGCCGACCTTTCCGTAGAACTCCCACTGCCTGGCAAGGAAATAGGCCATTATCTGGTTGGCCGCCAGCTTATGGGCGACCACTTCCTCAGGGGTCATGGGCTTCCTCTTCCCATCGATCTGCATCGTAATCTTCTGGTCCTTCACCGCGCCGAAGCCCTCATAATCCGGGGCAGAAGGGTTGAAGAAATACTCAAGCTCCATCTGGGTGAACTCGCGCATCCTCACAAGGCCCTTCCTGGGCGATATCTCGTTCCTGAAGCTCCTGCCTACCTGCCCGACAGCCAGCGGCAGCTTGGTGCCGTGGTTCCTGAATATCCTGGGGAACGCGGTGAATATGCCCTGGGCGGTCTCGGGCCTGGCATAGGCCGCGGTCCTCTCCCCTCCGATGCCGGTCTGGAACATGAGGTTGAACATGAACGCCTTGCCGAAATCTCCACCGCACCTGGGGCATTTCAGGCCTTTGCCGCCTATCACGGCATCCAGGCTCTCCAGCTTCCCGTCCCACCTCTCGCCATGGAGGCTGTAATGCTTCTCTTCTGCGAGGCTGTCCGCCCGCACCCTGGTCTTGCATTTCAGGCATTCAACGACCGGGTCAGCGAAGCTGGACACGTGGCCGGACGCCACCAGCACCGGCTCGGGGGTGATTATGCTGGTCTCAACCTCGTGGAAGGCCTCGTTCTTGATGAACATCTCGCGCCAGAGTCCTTCTATCTTGTGCTTGATGAGCACGCCCACGGGCCCATATTCATAGAAACCGGCCGCAGAGCCATAGGGCTCGTTGCTCGGAAAGAAGAAAGACCGTTTCAGCGCCAGCTCGAATATCCTTTCATGAAGCTGCATGAACTGGCTTTGTATATGCGGTTTTAAATGATTTACCGAAGATAATCCGCCATGGAGGAAGGCACCCCTGACAGCGACATAGTCAGCATAGAGCCTGACCTGGCCGGCGCGGTCTTCGCAGTCCACCTGGCTTCGCAGATGCTTGACAAGGCCAGGGAGGATTTCAGCCGCAAAGATTACTCTGGCGCGCTGGAGGAATCCCGCAATGCGATGCGCATGGCTTCCTCTGCCATCATGCTGAAGAACGGCCACCTGACGGGGAGCCTTGACTCCACCATAGCATATCTTTCCAGCAGCTATCCTGGCAGGTTCCCTCTCAGGAGCTGGTACGTGGCAGAGACCACCACAATCGCTAAAGGCGGCGGGCTCTATGGCGCGCTTATCAAGGCCATAGGCAGGACCACAAGGAACCTGGAGCAGGAGGCGAGCGATGCCATCAATGCAGCGGACCGGTTCCTGGATGCCATCAGGATGGAGATGGGACAATGAAACTGCCCGCAATCATGCTGTTATCGATGCTTCTCATGCTCGGCTGCATCAGCATGGGCAATGAGACGCTCAACGAAAGCGAAGAGGGCAACACAACCGCGCCGGAGCAGAATGCCCCCCCGCCGCTCATCAACGAGACTAATCAGTCCAACCAGACAAGCCATATTGGGCTGCCACCCACGGAATGGACGCGCTACAACACCGAAGAGTTCAGTTTCGAGTATCCCGCGGGCATGGTCACAAATATAGTCACGGGCAAGTTCCTGGGTACCACCCCGTCGGGCGCTCTGACCACCGAGCGCATAGCGCTATCCTCGCTCAATACGCTGCAGGCTTATGGAGCCAACAAGGACGGGATATTCAAGGCCAATCCCACCAAGGCAGCCTCGGACTTCCTCCTCCAGGATGCTGAGGACGACCCGTTGGGGATATTTGATGACGCCGAATCTGTGGGCGAACTTTCCACATTCACCCTAGAGAGGGAAGTCTATGTCGCCCAGGTGCCATTCAAGCTCCGCTCAGGGAACGTTACCTACACTGGATATGCGCTGAGCATGTTCATCCCTGAGCGCTCGCTCCACATCAGGGCGCGCATCCTTGCCATAGAACCGGACAGAGCCGAAGCCATCAGGGACAATTTCATCCTCTCCTTCAGGCTTGAATGACCATCCAGCATCAGTCCTCGGTCGCATGCCTGTTGGTGCAGCCACGAAAGAGGTTAAAAGTCTAATCCCCGATTAGTCGACATCCAAGCCATACTCATGACAGGCAATATTCATACGGGTTTTCGCCATGGAGATAGACAAGAACGCGTTGAGGAAGCAGTTCGCCGCTGAATGGGAGAAGCACTACAAGCTCAGCATCCTCCTTGAACGCGGCTTCAGCAGACAGAAATGCCACAAATGCGGCAGGATGTTCTGGAGCAGGAAGGAAAGCGAGTTCTGCGGAGACCCGTCCTGCATAGGATATCAGTTCATCGGCTCCACCCCTGTCAAGAAGAAGCTGGGCTACATAGACACCTGGAAGAAGGTAGAGAAGTACTTCAAGTCATCCGGCCATGGCTACATCAAGCCATACCCGACGGTCGCCAGGTGGCGCGACGACCTCTATTTCACCATCGCGTCCATCAACGACTTCCAGCCCTATGTTGTCAATGGCGAGCTGGAGCCCCCTGCCAACCCGCTCATAGTGCCCCAGCCCTGCATCCGCTTCTCCGACCTCAGCAATGTCGGTGTGAGCGGCAGGCACTACACCAACTTCGTCATGATAGGCCAGCACGCCTTCAACACCAAGAAAACCGGGCAGTTCTACTGGAAGGAGGAGGCGATTACCCATGACCTCAACTATCTCAGCGCCCTGGGCATACCAGAGGACGAGATAATCTTCCAGGAGGACGTCTGGGCCGGAGGGGGCAACTTCGGCCCCTGCATAGAATATTTCGTCCGTGGCCTTGAGCTCGGGAACTGCGTGTTCATGCAGTACGAAACCACGCCCCATGGCCCCAGGGAGCTCAGCACCAAGGTCATAGACATGGGAGCAGGCCTCAGCAGGCTTTCATGGATAACATCCGGGGAGCCAACCAGCTACGAGGTCGTCTTCGGCCCTGTCATCGAGGAGATGAAGCGCGAGGCAGGCGTGAAGATGGACAAGGACCTGTTCCTGAGGTTCGCCAAGATATCAGGCTCGCTCAACGAGGACGAGGTGCCTGACCTTGAGAAGGAGAAGGAGCGCATAGCGGGTGTGTTGGGGATAACAAAGAAGGAGCTGTTCGAGACCCTGGAGCCGCTTCAGGCCATTTATGCTTCGGCAGACCACCTATGCACCCTGCTTTTCACTGTCACCGACGGCATGCTGCCCAGCAATTCAGGCGGCGGATACAACCTCAGGATGATAACCCGCAGGGTGTTCGGGTTCAGCGAGCGCTATGGCTACGACCTGGACTATGGCAAGATAATGAAGGGTCATGCCGACTTCCTGGAATACCTTTTCCCGCATCTCCAGAAAGGCGTGGACACCACCATCGCGGTGCTGGATGAGGAAGAGAAACGCTACAAGGCCACCAGGGAGAAGGCCCGGACCATCGTCATAAACCTTGTCAAGAAGGCAAAGGGCGCCAAGGAAGGTGTGAGCAACAAGGACCGGGACGGCGGAGGGGGAAGGATAAAGGCGGCCGACCTTTTCACATTATACAGGAGCCAGGGCATACCGCCTGAAGCGGTCCAGGAAGTGGCTGCAGAGAGCGGCATAGAGATAGAGATGCCCGGCAACTTCTACCAGAAGGTCAGGGCCGGTGAAGGGGAAGCAGCTTCACCAGACAAGGGACCGGTAGTGAAGGTGCTTTTCTCGGACATCTCATCGCTGGAGAAGACCGAGCCGCTCTATTACAGCCGCGATGCGAAATTCAAGGCCAAAGTGCTCGGCATCGTCCATGGCAAATATGTCGCCCTGGACCGCACTGGTTTCTACCCCGAGGGTGGAGGCCAGGCATCCGACACAGGCACCCTGGACGGCATCAAGGTGATTCAGGTCACCCGTCAGTCCGGCGTCGTCCTCCACGAGGTGGAGAATGTATCGCATTTCAAGGCCGGAACAGCGGTGGAAGGCGTCGTTGACCTTGACCGTAGGAAGACTATCGTCAGGCACCACACTGCCGCCCATATGCTCAATGCTGCATGCCGCTCGGTCCTTGGCCCTCACATCTGGCAGGGCGGTTCGCACAAGGATGAAGAGAAGGCCCATCTGGACGTGACGCACTACAAGAAGATAACCAACGAGGAGCTGGCTAAGATAGAGCAGAAAGTGAACGAATACATCATGCGCGACATGCCGATAACCACCGAAGTGCTGCCGAGGAACCAGGCAGAGGCGAAGTATGGCTTCACCCTCTACCAGGGCGGTGCTGTGCCTGGCAAGGAGATAAGGGTTGTGAGCGTGGGCGACGTAGACAGCGAGGCCTGCGGAGGCACCCACACCATGCTCTCCAGGACTGGCGAGGTAGGCTGCTTCAAGATAGTCAGGAGGGAGAGCGTGCAGGACGGCATAGAGCGCATAACCTACAAGTGCGGCTCAGTGGCCATCGCCTACATGCAGGAAAGGGAGAAGCTGCTGAAGGACGCCTGCGATGTGGTCAGCGTCTCTGAAGGGGAGCTTGTCAGGACCGTGGAGCGATTCTTCAATGAATGGAAGTCCCAGCGCAAGCAGATAGAGGAGCTCGGCTCATTGCTTGTGAAAGACGAGGCCAAGCAGATAATCGAGGGCTACAAGGGCAAGCCTGTGATGCGGGTGCTCGACCTTGATGAAGCATCGCTGAAAAAGCTCGCGCTTGCAGTTGCGGAGAGCGACAGGGCCGCGGCGTGCGTCATCAACAAATCAGGGAACATCGTCTGCGCCGCAGGCAAGGATTCCGGCGTCAGCGCGAAATCCCTTCTTGAGAAGGCTTTGAAAGAATTGGGCGGCTCAGGTGGCGGAAGCGACAGGATAGCGCAAGGGAAAGCGCAGAAAATAACTGTTGTCCATCTATGACTCTCTTCAGGTGCGGAGTGGTTCAGAAGCGGGTTTCATCCCAGCGCATTCAGCCTTCAAACTGTTCCACGCGTCCCTTTGGGACTTGGGGTCTGACATTGCCGCGATGGTATTTGCCTTCGCGTAAATTCTAGCTTTTTCTTCTACACGCGTTGGCATCTCAGGATCCGGAAATTTACCCTTCAATGTGACTGCGACGACAAAAGCAGTGGATATGGGTTTATCTAGCCCTTTGGGTCGTTGCTGGTCTCTTTCATTTTTCGCTGCGAGCATCTGTTGATCGCCATATTATTCTCATCTATAAGGATTAAAAAGCTTTTCCTGTCCTGCCACTCGGTCTAACTCTCAATCCTGTTGAACAGCCAGGTGGCAAGGGTCACAGACACGATGAGGAAGATTCCGATGACGCCGCCGCTCATCTCTATGGGCATGGTCGAATAACCGACAAGCAGATACCTCGACGCCTCCACAACATACGTCATGGGGTCTATGTAGGACAGCCAGCGTATGAGCTCCGGAGCCATGTTGAGCGGGAAAAGCGCCCCTGAAAGGAAGAACATAGGCATCACCAGGAAGTTCATCACCAGCTGGAAGCCGTGCATGTCCTCCATTGTGGAAGCTATCGCTATGCCCAGGGAAACGAACATCACAGAAACTATGAACATCAGCGCCATGGCCGGCAGCAGGTCTACAATCTCTATATGCGCCCCGAGCAGCATTGCTATACCGAGCATGAGCATGCCCTGTATCACCGCGGTGGTCGCTCCGCCCAGCGCCTTGCCGATGACTATGCTCGTCCTGTTCACAGGCGCCACCATGGTCTCCTTGAGGAAGCCGAACTGCCTGTCCATTATCACGGTGACCCCTGAGAATATGGAGCCGAAAAGCACAACCATGGACAGTATGCCTGGCGTCATGAAATCAAGATAGCTGCCATTGGCCACCTGCACCACGCTTCCCATCCCGGTTCCGATGATGGCCAGGAAGAAGAACGGCATGCCCAGGCTGCCGATTATCCTGCTCTTGGATCTATAGAAACGTATCAGCTCCCGTCTCCAGATATAGTATATGGCGGTAAGCTCGCTCATCCGGACCGCCTCCTGGAAGCCACCCTTGCCCTTAGCGACTGGTTGGGGGAGACCTCCTCTTCCCTTATGGTCTTGCCTGTGTAATGGAGGAACACATCGTCCAGGGTGGGCTTGTGGAGGCTTACCGAACTGACCTCTATGCCTTTTTTCCTTGCGATGTCCATGAGCTTCGGTATCCTCTGCTCGCCCTTCGTCACCCGCAATATGAGCCTGCCGTCATGGCATTTCGCCTCGCCCACCCACTCCAGGCCGCCGAACGCCTCCTTGAGCTTCTCAGAGCAGGGTGTCTCTATCGCAAGGATGTCGCCGCCGAGCGAGTCCTTGAGCGTCGAGCTCCTGTCCAGCGCGATTATCTTCCCATGGTCTACTATCGCCACGCGGTCGCAAAGCAGGTCTGCCTCGTCCATGTAATGGGTGGTTATGACTATGGTTATGCCGTGCTCTTTCCGCATCCTCTTTATGTAGCTCCAGATGTGCTGCCTTGTCTGCGGGTCCAGGCCGATGGTAGGCTCGTCCAGGAAAAGCACGTCCGGGCAGTGGAGCAGCCCCCTGGCTATCTCCAGGCGCCTTCGCATTCCTCCTGAAAACGTCTTCACAATATTGTGCAGCCGGTCCTCCAGCTCCACCATCTTTATGACCTCTTTTATCCTGGCCTCTGTCTCTTTCCTGTTCATCTTGTACATGGCGGCATGGAGGTCCAGGTTCTCGTAGGCGGTCAGTTCCTCGTCCAGCGAAGGGTCCTGGAAGACTATGCCGATGGAATCCCTGACCTTGGCAGCCTCTTTCTGTATGTCATAGCCATTCACTTTGGCATGGCCTGAGGTGGGCCTTCTCATGGTCACAAGCATGGAGATGAGCGTGGTCTTGCCTGCGCCGTTCGGGCCGAGAAGACCGAAAATCTCGCCCTTGCTGATTTTCAAGGAGACATTATCCACTGCGCTGAGCGTGCCGAACCTTTTCGTGAGCCCGTCTGTCTCTATGGCATTTTTGGCTTCAGTGCTCTTGGCAGATACCAATCCAATCATCTTTTTTTCTGGAGCAGGCCTGGTTTCACCAGGAACGCGAATTTGCCTGGTTCCCTCTGCAGCTCGAGCAGCAGGTCATCGCACGAGAAACCGTATCTGGCATTGAACTCCTTGGCCTTCAGCCGCTCGTTCTTCTCCACGATATAGTTGCTGTTCTGCGTTATCTCGCCGCCTTTCATGTAGTAGTATGCCGCTCCCTGGTTGGAGGCATAATCGTTGTATATCGCCTCGAACCGGTCGTATACGATATTGGAGAGCACCAACACATCATCGCCCCGATTCACTGTGACATGGCCATAGCCCGGGGGCAGGAGGACCGCATCGCCCTTCTCGGCATTGACCAGGGACACATTGACACTGCCGTTTCGGTTCTTTTTCTGGAGTATGAAGAGGGCGCTGCCACTGAGGACCTGGTAGACCTCCGGATATCCAGGGCCATCCTCGCTGCCAGGGTGGCAGTGGCCGTGCGTCTTGGCGCATTCCTCCCCGAACGGCTCGGGCGGTATGACCGTTATGTCGAACCTGATGTCGCCTGACCTGTAGACGTTCCTGTACATGAAGTATGCTTCCTGGTTGCCCTTGTCCTCGGAATACCTGGCCAGGGCCTTCCTCATGTCGCGCAGGGTCCGCGTGGCGCGCAGGTGCCTGTTGCCGTCAACGAAAAGGTCGTATCCCACCAATTCTATCTTCGGCTTGTCATAGAGTATTATGCCCATTCTCAACCACCCTCTTCATCTTCCTGAACTCCGCCAGCGTGGCAAGCGGCTTCTTGACCTTTATCTTCTGCTTCTCAAACTTATAAAACAGGAGCTTGAGGAACGTGAGGAACTCGCTGCTCTTGACGCCATTCTCGTCTATTTCCTTCTGGAGCTTCTGGATGGTCTTGAAGGATGCCATGAAGAAGGAGAGCTCTATGGTGTTGTTGCCGTTCCATCCCTTTATCTCATCGCACATCAGCATGCGGACAAGGCCCATCTCGGCCCGCAGCCTCTTTGATGCGGCATCATTGCCATGCACGCCGCTCTTCGCCGTGCGCAGGGTGTGGGCTAGCGCATCCCATTCTGCGTTCACGAAGCTATCACTGATGCTGATTGGAGGATTCACAGGTAGGATAATATGCTAAATATTATTAAGCTGCATGTGCGTGCGTGCATAAAAAAGGAAAATAGCCCCGAGCGGATTCGAACCGCTGTCAAAAGGTTTTTGCGCCTTGCTTACGGTCCGTCCTATCTCGTAATTTCCGGTCATTTTCCTACACCCGCCTTTCCAATCCTATTTTTTCATGCACTATGCATCCGAACTATCTCATATTCTGTTGAACTTTATTTAAAGCGGTAGCGTTCGGTTTTTCCGCGATTCGAACCCCCCTCTGTCCAGTCCCTATTTCAGGATTAATACCCGAACCCCCCTCTTCATACTCAAAAATCCCGCTTATGAGTCATTTAGTGCACACGCCCAAGGCCGAAAAAGCCTTCCGTGTGCACTAAATCTTCGACGTAGCCCAAAAAAGGCCTATTTTTCAACGTCAGAGTAGTGCAAACAAAGAAAGCACCCAAAATCCGTGTGCACTAACCGACTGCACTTCCTATGTCCCATGCCATTTAGTTCACACGCCCCAGCTCAAAAATACCTTCCATGTGAACTAAATCTTCGACGTAAGCCAAAAAAGGCTCGTTTTTCATCGTCGAACTAGTTACCACAAAGAACGGAACGAAAAGCCGTGTGAACAAACCACCTGAACTTCGTCTATTACCGAACCATTTAGTGCACATGCCTTGACCGAAAAAGGCATTCCATATGCACTAAACCTCCGACGTAGGTCAAAAAAGGCCCGAATTTCATCGTCGAGCTAGTGTACATAAACAACGGAACGGTTGGCATCTGCACTAACCACCTGCACTTGCGCGAGTCACTTCGGCGACTCGCATATACACGGCGCTGCGGCGCCGTGAATATCCCCAGCCATAACAGCCATTCGCCGTCCCACCCCCCACATTGACCGTATTTCTATGGGCCCCTTTACACTGACAGGTTGCTGGCTTATACGCAGGTTGCTGCGTCCGAGCCCCTTGCAGGTTGCTGCATTGGTGGCGAGGTTTCGTTAAGGGGAGGATTTGTGGTTAGAATTGTGTTAAAAGATAGGTTTTTAAGTATATTGATACACAATATACTTACCAATAGATAAGGTGAACTTATGACTGTTGCTCAGCAGGTTTCAGGAAAGGAAAGGGTGAGCGGCCCAAATCTAGCCGTTTTTGTAAAACACAGCAAAGGCATTCCGATGGAAGAGGCGCTTCGCAGGGTTGATGAAGCAGGTTTAGTAATCGCTTTGAACAAAAGGCTGAGCAAAGCCCTTGTCGGAAGCGAGGAGTGGCGGAGCATAAGCGAGGTTTTCGCTTGTTGGAGCGGGACGATGACTGCTTATGATAAGCCCGATCAAAAACTTGGAAAAACCATTGAATATGTTGATTCTGAAACAGGCACACGATATGTGTTCCCAGTCCCTGAAGAGCACGTAGGGAAGAAAAACGTTGTTCTCGTTGCCGAACATCCGAACTTTACACTTGAAACAGACGGAAACACA
>JACCLH010000031.1 GCA_013425375.1 Microcaldota archaeon
GCCAAAGGCCACAAGCTCCTGAAGCAGAAGAGGGACGCGCTCATCCTCGAGTTCTTCAAGATACTGAAGAAGTCGCAGGACCTTCGGGGCCAGCTCGCCCAGAGGATGGCGCAGGGATACCATTCCCTGGCCCTGGCCGAGACGTACCACAACATGCAGGAACTGGCGAAGGTCTCGCTCGATTTGCGGAAGGAGATAGACATTGACATCGAAGTGCGCAACGTCATGGGCGTGAAGATACCGAACATAACCACGAAGATGGAGACGAGGCACTTCCTGAGCATGCCTACCTATTCGGTGGCGGCCACGAGCGCGAAGATAGACTCGGCCGTGGAAGATTTCAACGAAATCCTGAGCATGGTGATAAAGCTCGCAGAGACCGAGACCGCCATGAAAAGGCTCATCATAGAGATAGAGAAGACCAAGAGGCGCGTGAATGCCCTTGAGTACGTGCTCATCCCCAGGCTCGAGGACCAGCAGAAGCTTATCTCATTCCGCCTTGAGGAGATGGAAAGGGACTCGTTCGTGTCGCTCAAGAGCATCAAGAGGCGGCTGGAGAAGGAGAAGAAGGCCAGGGCGGCATAATCCAGGTCCAGCGAAACCGGCTCAGGACATCGTGTTCTTGACAGGGCAGTCCTTCTGGGCGTGCATATGCTCGCGCATTTTCTGGCTCAATGCGATATATGCTATGATTTTCGGGAAGCATTCCTGGTCGGAGAGCATCTCGGCAAGCCGCGACATGGAGATCACCTGGCCTTCCAATGCGCCCATGACCGCATCGCGGGCGATCTTTCTGGCATCGCCGCTCAGGATGATTTCGTTCGCCATCATGGTGTGGTGCAATGGGCAGGTGATATTATGGACCGCGGTTTGAGCGACGTGTCTCATGCTCGTGATTGTCTGCTCCGAGCCTATCAGCGCTTTGGCGTCTGCCACGCTCTTTTCGGCTTCAGCGAGCGGCCAGGACACGACGCCCCTATGGAGGAGGTGGCCGATGGCCATCGCCCGCAAGTCGCCTTCGTCACGGGATTCCACCCTATTTGATGCGATATCGCGCATGAGGGATTTCACATAGAGGTAAGCGGACTTTATCCTCATGAGGGCCAGCAGCGCCTCGTCATCCAGGATCTCAAGCCCTGCGACCCACGGGGCCGGAGGCCATGACATCATATGCGGGGATGCGAAACCGCAGAGCACAGGCGTCTTTTCCATGACCAGTATGGACGGCATGGGGGTTTGGGCAGCGTCTTGCAGCCCGAGTATTGCGGCGAGCTTCTCCAGCTGCACCATCTTCGGGTGCGCTGGATCGAAATGATGGTAAGCGAAGAAGGCAGGCACGCCGAGCCTGCGCAGGACCGCAACGCCGATCATGGTCAGGGATTCCAGGTCGGCTGCCCTGTATCTCCCGGATTCAGCTTCGATGATTTTCGCGCAGGCGACCGCGCCGGCCGAATCGCAATCCGTGCTCGAGACGCGCTCCACCACGAACGGGACCTCGAGCCACGAGCGTTGGCTTCCGGGCATGTTCTGCGGCGTGAGTGCGGCTATGGCTGCGGCGATGGGGCTCCGGATGGTGCCGTCCTCCATACAATGCTTGACCTCTCTGGAAATCCCCAGGATGGAACCTCGCCTGTCCGCGTAGGGCCCTTCGAGCCCCAGGCCGTAGGTCCTGAGCTCGTCCTTGGCTTTCCTGAGCTGGAGGGCGATGACGGTCTTCCTCTCCGAATTGAGCACGAACAGTGAGCGTGACATAACATGCATATTAGCTGCGAAAGTTATAAAAAGGTTAGGAAAGTGTATGACATGGCTTTTCGGCCGCAACCTGAGCAAATGGCAAGCGGTGTGAACTACCCACGGCTAACCTAGAGAGCTTTGCTCTCTGGGTTCCAGCGGCCAAAGGCCGCTAGAAAGCCGTGGGCTTCCTGTTTCATTGAAGATACTTGCTCATTATGTTTATAATGAGTAGGGGTTTCTTCTCC
>JACCLH010000036.1 GCA_013425375.1 Microcaldota archaeon
TTCGTAGGACTGTGCTTCCTTGAGAGAAGCAAAAAGGCAGCCGAAAACTGATAGCTTCTTTCCTATACCATCCGGCAGGATTAAGAAATCCTGATTTTGAGTTGATTGCATGGGGGGTTCAAACCCATTAGGAGGGGGGGGGGCTTAAATGCCTCTTTCTCTCCTACTCACAAACAAGAAATCGGTGGCCTGCTTCGGCAGGCCCTAATTATTCACCAGCACAGGCGCCAGCCCACTGAGCCAAAATATTTAAATCCCGGCGGACAGTAATCGGGCATGAAGCTCCAGCAGTTGGCTCCGCTCGTGGTTATAGCGGCCGTGGTCATGATTTTCGCTTTCTTCATGCTGCAGACCCCTCAGGTTCCGGCAGACTATGACGCCTTCGCCAAGTGCCTCACTGAGAAAGGCGCGAAGATGTACGGCTCAGAGCTCTGCCCGCACTGCGATGACCAGAAAGAGGCGTTCGGTGACAGCTGGCAATACGTCACCTATGTGGAATGCCGCTCGCCTTTGGGCGGCCAGACAGAGGCGTGCATGGATGCCGGCATAAAGGCCTATCCGACCTGGGAATTCGCCGACAGCAGCCGCAAGACCGGTTTCTTGCAGTTCAAACAGCTGAGCGATGCGATAGGTTGTCCCCTAAACAGTAATCAGTAGGTCCGCCGCTCTGTTCATTTTATCAAAGCCAGCTCCTTCCCGACTTTCTCTATCTTCTCTATGGCGAAGTCCAGGTCCGTCTTGCTGTGCTCGGCTGTTATCATGGTTCTTATCCTTGCCTTGTCCTTTGCCACCATCGGGAAGACTATGGGCAGGGCATATACGCCCTCCTCGAAGAGCCTTTGGCTCATCTGCCTGGCCTTGCCAGAGTCATAGGTCATCACAGGGGTTATCGGGGTCTCGCTCTCGCCTGTGTCGAATCCGAGCTTCTTCAGCCTCTTCTTGTAGTATCGGGTGTTCCTCCAGAGCTTCCTCACCAGCTTGTCGCTTTCAGTGAGCAGCTCAAGGGCCGCTATGGACGCAGCTACGGTCGCAGGCCCGTGGGAGCCGGTCAGCAGCCAGGTCCTTGACTTGTTGAGCAGATATTGCTTGTTGACCCTGGATGTCGCGATGAGCCCGCCCATGGTGCCGAAAGCCTTGGAGAACGTGCCCATCTCGAAGTCCACCCTGCCCTCCAGCTTGAAATGGTTCACTATGCCTCTGCCATTCTCGCCCAGCACGCCATCGCCGTGGGCGTCGTCGACATAGGTCGCGCAGTCATATCTCTCCGCGAGCTCAACTATCCTGTCGATGGGCGCGATATCTCCGTCCATGGAGAAAACGCCATCCGTGACTATGAGTATCCTGTTCGGTTTCGCGGACCTTGCAGCCATCTCCTTGAGCTTGGCCTCCAGGTCGTTCATGTCCTTGTGCTTGTATATCATCCTTTCCGCCTTGCTCAGCCTCACGCCGTCTATGATGGAGCCGTGGTTCAGCTCGTCTGATATCACCACATCGCCTTCCCGCAGGAGCGCAGGCAGGGCGCCGCTGTTCGCAGTGAATCCGGTATTATAGTATATCGCATCCTCGGTGTGCTTGAACTTCGCTATCAGCTCCTCAAGCCTGAGATGGAGGTCCATGGTGCCTGCGAGGGGCCTGACAGACCCGCTTCCGGCGCCGTACTTCCTGACCGCTTCTATGGCCGCCTTCTTCAGCCTCCTGTGGTTGGAAAGGCCGAGGTAGTTGTTCGAGCAGAGCATGACGACCTCCTTGCCGTCCACCATTGGTTTGGCGCATGAGGGGCCGTTCAGGGTCCTCGGATTCCAGAGCAGGTTCTGCTGCCCCAGGCTGTCCAGCTCTTGCTTCAGCTCGGCTTCAAGTTTCTTGTTCATAGAAGTCACCTGTTTGACGATGTTCAATATGACGCTAAGCGAGCTTTAAAATGCCTTTGTCCGCTATGTGTTCTCATCATTATCCCAGAGGTATCATCATGGACAAGATGCTTTCAGTCTGGAAAACAGTCCCGAAGGAAGGGCTTGAGCTCAAGGACGCGCCAGTGCCGAAAATCAAGGACGACCAGGTGCTGATAAAGGTGAAAGCCACCTCCATCTGCGGAACAGACGTCCACATCTACAACTGGGATGAATGGGCGCAGAACAGGGTAGGCAAGAACATCCCCTACATCTTCGGGCACGAGGTTTCCGGCGAAGTCGTTGAGGCCGGCAAGAATGCCAAGGGCGTAGCAATCGGAGACCATGTGTCTGCCGAGACCCACATATCCTGCGGCTACTGCTACCAGTGCAAGACCGGCAATGAGCATATCTGCCAGAACGTCAAGATCCTCGGCGTGGATACCCAGGGCACCTTCGCTGAATATGTCGCCCTGCCCTGCCGCAACGCATGGGTGAATGACAAGAAGCTGCCGCACTGGGTTGCGACCGTGCAGGAGCCGCTCGGCAATGCGGTCCACACTGTCTTCGACGGCGAGATCACTGGCAAGACAGTCGCCATATTCGGCATGGGGCCCATCGGAGTCTGCGCTGTCGGTGTCTGCAAGGCCGCAGGGGCAGAGAAAATCATAGCCATAGACACCCATCCCAGCCGGCTGAAATTCGCCAAGGATTTCGGGGCAGATGTCATCATACAAGACGGTTCTCCTGAGGCGCAGGCCAAGGTGCAGAAGCAGATAATGGATGAGACGAACGGCCTGGGTACTGATGTCTTCCTGGAGTTCGCCGGATCTCCGGCAGCCATGAAGAACGGCCTTGCCACCCTGAAGGCCGGCGGCCGCGCGTCCATCCTCGGCATATTCCCCAAGCCTTTCGAGATGGATGTCACCAACGACATCGTGTTCAAGGGAATACGCATCGGCGGCATAACCGGCAGGAAGATGTTCGACACCTGGTACAAGACGAAATCCCTGCTCCCTAAGATAGGCCTGGAAAGGCTCATCACCCACAGATTCAGGCTGTCCGAGGTAGAGAAAGGATTCGATGTCCTCAAGAGAAAGAAGGGCATGAAGGTCGTTTTGGAGCCCTGAGACGCCTATAACAATCTTTTTTATCCTATGCTTCCTATTCCTAGTCGGGTTGATATTGTGAACACACTACAGATATTCGTTCTGGCTTTGGTGCTTGTCGGAGCTGTCTTCGCGGTGGCTCCGCCTCAGGTCTATAGTGACTACGGCTACAGCGACTATGGCTCCAGCTCAGGCGGATGCTGCTGCGGCAGTGGCGCCATACTGGCCGTGCTCGGCGGTGTAGCCTTCCTCAAGAAAAAGAACTGAGCCTATTTTTTTCTATATAAGTGTATCGCCTTCCCCATCGCATCCTCAGCAGTTTCCATCACTGATTCAGACATTGTCGGATGGGCATGTATGGTAGCGGCCAGATCCTCCAGGGTCGCTCCCATCTCTATGGCAAAGGCCGCTTCCGCTATCAATGCATCTGCTCCTGCCCCTGCCATATGGACTCCGAGGATGACGCCGTTCTCGTTCGCGATTATTTTCACAAAACCCTCGCTGGCATTCATGGCGTTCGCCCGGCCTGAAGTGGTGAATGGCATCCTGCCCACCCTGATCTTATATCCCTTCTTCCTGGCTTCCTCCTCTGTCAGCCCGACAGTGGCCAGCACCGGCTCTGCGAAAACCACCATAGGCATCGCCTGGTTGTCAAAGGCGCTTTTCAGCCCGGCTATGCACTCTGCAGCGACCTTGCCCTGCCTGAAAGCCTTGTGGGCCAGCTGCGGGCCTGGCGTCACGTCCCCTATGGCATAGATGCTGTCATCTGTCGTCTTCATCGTAGCGTCCACTGCCACCAGGCCTTCCTTATCCAGCTTCACCTTGGTCTTCTCCAGCCCAAGGCCCTCAAGATAGGGCACCCTGCCGGCCGCTACAAGCATCCTATCGAAGCCGATGCGTTTCTCTCCCTGTGGTGTTTTCACCACAGCATTCTCCCCCTCGATCTTCACAACTTCGCTGTTGAACAGGACCTCTCCGCCCAGCTTCCTCATTCCCCTGAGCAGCGCATCGCTTAATTCCGGCTCGATGGTCTTCAGGAGCCTCTCGCCCCTGTATATCACCGTAACCTTTGAGCCGAGCTTCAGGAACATGCATGCCATCTCGGCTGCGATATACCCTCCGCCCACCACTATCATGCGTTTCGGTATCTCGCGGAGCGAGAGCGCATCGTCAGAATCGATTATCCTTTTGTGGTCATATCGCAGGTTCGGCAGGCCTTTTATCACTGTGCCGGTCGCTATCACGGCTTTCTTGAATTCTATCGTCCTCATGCCTGCCTCTGTCTCAACCGTGAGCGCATTGGATGATGTGAAGAATGCCCTTCCGTCTATGACATCCACGCCGTTCATCTTGCAGAGGCTCGTTATTCCGTCCCTCAGTCCTCTCACCACGGAATCTTTCCATGCCTGGGTCTTGGCGAAATTAACAAATACGTTCGCTTCCACGCCCATCGCTTTCCCGTTCATCGCGGCATATCTCAAATCCGCAGCATGGATGAGCGCCTTTGAAGGGATGCAGCCCACATTGGTGCAGGTGCCGCCGAGCTTGTCCTTCTCTATCAGCACGACCTCTTTCCCCAGCTGGGCCAACCTTATGGCCGCGGTATAACCGCCTGGCCCTGCGCCTATCACGGCGACATCTGCCTTCGTGGTTAATTGACCCATGACCATCAAATCATCTCCACCAGCATCAGGTCAGGGTCCTCAAGATGCTGCTTAACGGTGTTCATGAACTGCGTCGCAAGAGCGCCATCCACCACCCTGTGGTCGAAGCACAGCGAGATGCCCATCACCTTCCTCGCCTGCATTATGCCGTCCACGATGAGGGGCAGGTCCCGTATCCTGTGGATGCCCATTATGGCTATCTCTGGCGGGTTTATTATCGGCGTGGAGTACATGCCGCCGACGCTGCCCACGTTGGTTATGGTGAACGTGCTGCCCTTGATGTCCTCCAGCTTGAGCTTCCTTTCCTTTGCCAGTGCCGCCAGGTGCTCTATGTCCTGGGCGATCTCCACTATGGACTTCCTGTCAGCGTTCTTCACCACGGGCACCACAAGGCCGTCCGGGGTGTCAACAGCTATCCCGATGTTTATCTCCTTCTTGGCCACCACCTCGCCCTTGTCAGGGTCGAAATGGGAGTTGAAGCTCGGATACATCTTCAATGCGATGACGCAGGCCTTGACAACGAAAGGAAGATAGGTCAGCTTCACGCCCCTCGGCTCGAATGACTTCTTCTCCTTCTCCCTGAGCATCACCAGCCTGGTCACATCCATATAATCCATGCCGCAGGCGTGCGGTATGTGCGTCTTGGAATATGTCATCCTCTCTGCGATGATTTTCCTCAGGCCGCTGAGCGGAATCCTGATGTCGCCTTCTGAAACAGTTATCTGGAACGGAGCTGGGGTTGGAGGTGCTTTGACACCAATCTGAGCTGCCGCGACGGTCGGCTGCCCTGCCGCCCTTCGGACATCCTCATCAGTCACCCTTCCGGCAGTCCCTGTCCCGGAAACTTTTGCGATATCCACACCCAACTCACGGGCGAGCTTTCTCGTGGACGGGGTCGCGAGCACTCCTGCAGCGCTGCTTGGGGCAGATACGGACGCGGGAGCGGATGCGGGTGGTGCAGTCCGTGGTAAAGCGGACGCTGGTCCAGATAATAATGCTGTCGCGGATTGTTTCGGTAACGCGAGCGAAGACGATTTTGCTGACGCGCTTTGCGGTGCTTGTGCGCTGGTTGGTTGGGCGCTTTGTATTGTTGGTTGCGGTCCGCTTTCAGCTATGACGATGACTACCTCGCCCACCTTGACCGTATCCCCTTCCTTGAAATTCATCTTCGTTATCTTTCCGCTGACAGGGGAAGGCACCTCCACGATGGCCTTGTCAGTCTCCATGTCGGCCAGTATGTCATCCTCTTTGACCGTGTCGCCTTCCTTGACGTGCCATTTCACTATCCTGCCCTCATGAATGCCTTCGCCAACATCCGGGAACCTGAACTCAAACACGATAGAAACACCTCAGAAACGTGCAGTATCCAAAATACCTTTCAGTATCCTCTTCTTGTCAGGGAAATAGTAATCCTCCTGCTTGGGATACGGGATGCTTATGTCCCAGCCCGTCACCCTTTTCACAGGCGCTTCCAGGCTGAGCAACGCCTTCTCGGCTATCCTTGCCGCCACTTCAGCCCCGAATCCCAGGGTCTTCGGAGCCTCATGCACCACCACTGCCCTGCCTGTCTTGGTCACTGAATTTATGACTGTCTCCCAGTCGCATGGCGAGAGCGTCCTCAGGTCTATGTGCTCCACAGAGACCCCCTGAGCCTCTGCTTCTGCCACTGCCTCCATGCTCACATAAGTCATGGCTCCCCAGGATATCAGGGTCACATCGTTGCCTTCCTTGGCTATCTTCGCCTTTCCTATCTCAAGTGTGTACCTCTCTTCAGGCACCTCTTCCTTGAAGGCGCGGTAGAGCCTTTTCGGCTCGAAGAATATCACCGGGTCAGGGTCGTCAAGGGATGCCGCGAGCAATCCCTTGGCGTCATATGGCGATGCAGGGCAGACGACCTTGAGCCCTGGCAGGTGTATGTATATGGTCTCCAGGCTCTCGCTGTGGAGCTCCAGGGCCTTTATGCCGCCGCTGTAAGGCAATCTGAGCACCATCGGCAGGGTTATGCTGCCCCGTGTCCTGTTCCGCATCCTCGCCAGGTGCTGGACCACCTGGTGGTACCCCTGGTAATCGAATCCCTGGAACTGTATCTCCGCAACGGGCCTCAGGCCAAATGCCGCCATGCCTATCGCGCTTCCGATTATCCCGTCCTCTGAGAGCGGGGAGTCTATCACGCGGTCCTTGCCGAACTTCGCGAACAAGCCTTCGGTCACCCTGAAGACGCCGCCGTCCACGCCGACATCCTCGCCTATCACGACCACTGAGTTGTCTTTTTCCATCTCCTGCTTCAGGCAGAGGTTCAGGGCTTCAACCATATTGGCCTTCATAAGCATCACTTCCCTTCCTCGCCGAAGCACTCCTTCATCTGCTCTTCCAGGTTCCTGGTCATGCCCGCATAGACATACCTGAACATCTCCTTGGGGTCCTGCCTGAAGCTTTCTGCCTTGGTTATCGCATCCTCTATGAGCCTGTCTGCCTCCTCATGGATCTTATGCTCGTATGCTTCGCTCCATATCCCTTTCTTCTCCAGGTAGAACAGGAACCTCTTTATCGGGTCGCGTTCCCTCCAGTACAATACCTCGTCTTCGGAACGGTATCTCTTCGGGTCATCGGCCGTGGTGTGCGCGCCAATCCTGTAGGTTATGCACTCGACGACCTTCGGTCCTTTGCCTGCCCTGGCAGCGTCAGCGGCCTCCTTCACCGCCTTATAGACTGCCAGAACATCATTGCCATCCACCTGTACACCGCTGAACCCATAGGCCAGGGCCTTCTGTGCGAGCGTTTCTGAATCCGTCTGCTTCTTCCTTGGCACTGATATCGCCCACTGGTTGTTGCATATCACGAAGACGCAGGGCACATGCCATACGCCTGCGAAGTTCAACGCGTCATGGAAGTCGCCCTCGCTGGTCGCCCCGTCGCCGCAGTACGCTATGCAGGCGCACTTCTCGCCCTTCATCCTCAGGGCATAGGCCGCGCCGACAGCGTGGGGGAGGTTCGATGCGATGGGAATGGCATAAGGGTAGACCCGCAGGTTCTTGTCCAGCTTCATGCCCTCTTCCATGCCCATCCAGACCATGTTCACCATGCTGAGCGGCCCTCCCCTGATATGGTATATGAACCATTCACGGTAGGACGGGAAGAGCCAGTCTTCGGGTTTCACGGCCAGGACGCTTCCGACCGATACTGCCTCCTGGCCTTCCAATGGGGGATAGGTGAACATCCTGCCTGTCCTCTGCAGGTTGATGCACTTATGGTCCCAGAGCCTTCCAAGGACCATCAGCCTGTACATCCTGTCCAGCACCTCATCCGGCAGGCCAGGGTCCAGTTCCGCATCAACCTTGCTGTCCTTGTCAAGAATCTGCATATACTCTGTCTTGCCTTCGAACACTGTGGAGATGGGCATAGAATTCGCTTACGCTTACCGAGAGTAATTTATTAAAGGCTAATCAATCGCTGTTTTCATGGCCTGCATTCTTACTTCTCCAAAAACAGCACATCATCCCACGGATGCCTGTAGAGGTCTGCCTTCAGCCTCTTCTGGTCGTATATGTGGCCCATGAGCCCGATTGAGCGCGAAAGCACGAACAGGCCGTTCAGGTATCCTATCTCGACTATGCTGTCCAGCTCCTCCTTTGAGAACGCCTTGCAGCTCGACAAAAGGTCCATGCACGTGACGCCGATGCACCCGTCCACGTTCAGGATAAGGTTGTTGGCCTTCTCCAGGGTCACCTTCTCGACCGCGAGCGCGTAGTCGAGGTATTTCGTCTCCGGGAAGTGCTTCTTGGTGTATGCCTTGAGGAACTCGACCCTCTTGTCCGGGTTGTCCCTGGATTTTATCCTGTGCCCGATGCCAGGTATGCGGATGGCCTTCCTCTTCATGTCCTCCACGAACTCCTCAGGCGGCATACCGGAATCCGCAGCTGCCTTGAAGTATCTGGCCGCGTCGTCGATGGCGCCCCCGAACCTCGGACCGATCGTCAGCAGGCCGGATGCGAGCGATGAGACGACGTCCTTGCCAGCGCGCGAAGCCACTATCGCGTTGTGCGCCCCGGACACGCAGGGTCCGTGGTCTGCAGCCACAATCATGCACAGCTCTATGTATTTCGCAGCGTATTTCGGCAGCCTCCTCTTGAACCAGAGCAGGGAGATGACATCTCCCACCGAGTAGTCTTTCTCTATTATCTCCGTGAGCGGAACGCCTCCGTAGAGCACGTCCTCGCCCCTGTCATCGGATATGGTGCACATGAAGTTCGCGCTCCTTCTCACGCTTCCGGACTTGAGCGCTGCGGCGTAATCCTGCGGAATCTTCGGAAGCTCGGGCTCCTTGACATCCTTCACCCTGCCCTCCTTCTTCAGCCTCTCGTATTCGGTTTTGATGGCCGCCCCGAGCCCCTCGAACGATTCCGGGACGGCAATCCCGGCTTCGCGCATGGCCTTGTTCTTCGCGTCTGCGGTCTCGCGCTCCTTGCCTGATTTCGCCCCGGCATGCCCGAACTGCACCTCTGTGGGGAACACCTTCGCGCAGGTCCCGATGCACCATCCTATGAGCGGCTTTGTGAGCCTGCCTGCTTTCTTCGCCTCCACGATGTCGTACTCGCCCTTCCCCCCAAGCTCCCCGAGCACCACGCTCATCTTTATGTCCGGATTGGTCTCGAATCTCAGCAGATGGTCGAGAAGGGTCGAGCCGGGGAATGCGTCGCCACCTATGGCGATGCCCTCATTGACGCCATCGCTGTTCTGCGCGATGACGTTGAACATCTCGTTCGACATCCCGCCTGATTTGGAGACAAGCCCGACGCTTCCAGGGCGGTAAAGCCTGCAGTTGGTGATGTTCTCTATCGTGCCCGCAGTATTGCCTATCCTGAAGCAGCCTGATTTTATGCCGCCCACTGTCGCGGGCCCGATTATCCATTTGCCCCTCTTCTTCGCCAGCGCTATCAGCTCGCGGCTCTGCCTCTCCGGCATGCCCTCTGCGATTATCGCCACTGTCCTTATCGTCTTGCTCTCCAGCGCCTCCTTCGAGGAATCGTACGCCGAGCGGAAGGACGCGAGATTCACCATGACGTCAGCGTAAGGGACCGCTTTCACTGCTTCGGAAACCGTCGGGAAAACAGGGATCAGGATCTCGTTTTTCCCGAAGAACGCCTTGTGCCATCCGCTGCTTCCGGGATTGATTATCCCTGCGACGCTGGGGTCCTCCCGTTTGCACAGGAAATCGAAGTCCAGCATGCGCTGGATGGGACCTGCCTTCAGGTTGTAGACGAACGCCCTGGTCGTGTTGCTGAATATCTCATAGCTTTCTCTCTTCTCGGTTTTCGGTTTGGCCATAAACATCACCCATTCAGCTTCTTGATTGCGAGCGGCACCACATATGTCATGCTGGTCTCAGGGCCGTACACCTCTATGGGGATGCCCAGCTCGCCTCCCAGCTCCCTCATGAGCTTCAGGCCTGTCTGGTAGTTCGGACCGCCCCTCCTGACGAAAATGCTGACATTCGCCTTCTTCAGCTTCTCCCTGTGCTCGCGCAGCGCCCTGACAATCCCCTTGAAGGTGTTCGCCACGTCCGTGAAGTTCGCGATTCCTCCGCCGATTATCAGCACCTTTCCCCTGGGGTCCGGGTGCCTTGTCGCTAGGTCGAGCAGGGTCTTCGCGTACTGGTAGGTCTCCTCCTCGTTAGGGTCGCCGCTGTATTCCCCGTAGTTCGCAAGCTCCTTCATGAAGCCGAGGTCCACCACCGTGTCAGCATAAATCACTGACGCACCCCCTCCGGCCACCATGGTCCATATCCTTCCTTCGGGATTGAGGATGGTCAGCTTGAGCGACGCCCCTGTCTTCGAATCCAGGTCCTGCACGAACCTCTCCTCGGGATAGGGCTTCCTCCCGAAAGGTTCTGGGAATTCCAGGTCGCCCCACTTCGCACTGTCCTTGAAATCCGCGCAATCGTCCAGCTCCATGCGCAGGTCGAGCGGCACCGGGTCCCCCTTGCTGTCGAATGTGAACGGGTTCATCTCAAGCAGCGACATGTCGAGGTCTGAGAACACCGCGTGGGCCTTGGCGAAGAACTCCGCGGCCTTCGCTTTCCTCTCCGCCGGGATTTTCCCGTCAAGCGCCCTCTCTATGGCCGATTTGTCAGCTTTCTCGCCCACTGGAACCTCGATGCGCACGACCTTGTCCCAGTTCGCTTCGATATCCATCCCTCCCGCAGCCGAGAAAAGGATAACGTCCGCATCGCGCTCGGTGGATATCGAGAAATAGAACTCCTCCTTGTGCGGAACGAACGGCTCGATGATGAAATGGGTGAGGCTGCCTTTCACGCCGGAAACCTCTGCCTCGTGGTTCATATGCTTCTTTATGAACTCCTCTGCCCTGGGATAGTCCGCGTCGAGCAGCACGAGGTTGCTCTTACCCCTCTTGCCGAAAAGCATGTCAGGCTTGACAACGAGCCTGTCCTTGAGCAGCCACGGGTTCTCCTTCGGCAGCGCGCCCAGATCCGTGTCCGGCTTCGCCTGGCAGCACCGGATGCCGAGCCCCATGTGCCTTGCCAGCAGCTTCTTTCCGTCGTGTTCCCTGACCTTCCGCCTCGCCATGAAACTTTCCTCCATATAAACTCCGGTTAAAGTTTCATCAAACTTCAGCCGGGTTGCGTCCGTACATACGATTCCATCGTCTTCGGTTATCACTGCATGTTCCCGATTATCGCATCCCCGAACTCCGAGCATTTGAGCAGCTTCGCGCCTTCTATCTGGCGCTCCAGGTCATAGGTGACCTTCTTCTGCATTATCGTCTTCTCGAGCCCCTTGTCTATGAGCTTCGCCGCCTCCTTCCAGCCCATGTACTCGAGCATCATGGCAGCCGAAAGTATGATGGAGCCTGGGTTCACCTTGTCCTGCCCGGCATGCTTCGGCGCCGTGCCGTGCGTGGCTTCGAACAGCGCATGCCCGGTGACATAGTTTATGTTCGCGCCCGGCGCGATTCCCAGCCCGCCGACCTGCGCGGCGCATGCGTCCGATATATAGTCGCCGTTCAGGTTCGGCGTGGCGATGACGCTGTACTCGTCCGGCCTGAGGAGCACCTGCTGGAACATGGAGTCCGCGATGCGGTCGTTGAGGAGTATCTTCCCTTCCGGAATCTTCCCGCCGTTCTGCTCCGTGACCTCCTCAGTGACAACCTTGTCGGCGAACCTCTCCTTCGCGACCTGGTAGCCCCACTCCCGGAACGCGCCCTCGGTGAATTTCATGATGTTCCCCTTGTGCATCATGGTGACGCTCTTCCTGTTGTTGTTTATCGCGTACTGGATGGCAGCCGCGACAAGCCTCTGGGAGCCGGTCTTCGACATCGGCTTTATGCCTATGCCTGAGTCGGCCCTGATTTTCTTGCCCATCTCCTTGTCGAGGAAGGTGATGACCTTGAGCGCCTCGGGCGTGCCCTCCTTCCATTCGATGCCCGCGTAAACGTCCTCTGTGTTCTCCCTGAAGACCACCACGTCGAGTTTCTGCGGCTCCTTGACCGGGCATGGCGTGCCCTCGTACCATCTTGTCGGCCTCACGCAGCAGTACAGGTCGAGCACCTGCCTCATGGTCACGTTGAGGGATCTGTGCCCCCCTCCGATCGGCGTCGTGAGCGGGCCCTTGATGGCCACGAGATGGTCCCTGATGGACTGCACGGTCTCATCCGGCAGATATGTGTTCCTGGCCTTGAAGCATTCCTCGCCAGCCTCGAGCTTCTTCCAGTGGATACTCCTTTTTCCGGAATAAGCCTTCTGGACCGCGGCATCCACCACCTTCATCATGACAGGTGTGATGTCAACGCCAACACCGTCCCCTTCAATATAAGGTATTATCGGGTCGTCCGGAACGTGCAACTTCCCGTCCTTCATGGTTATCCTGCTTCCAGCTCCCTTCTTTTTTTCCGGCATGTTTACACCTCTATAATCGTGCTCCTTCAGCTTCCTTTGTTCTTCGTGTAGGGTATCAGCCCGCCTTCGAGCAGAATCTCCATCGCCCTGGGGGTGAGCTCGCACTTGGTCATCACCTGGCCGTTCTTCGTCTTGATCGTGACTTCCTTTCCGGCTTTGAGCTCCTCACGCAGATGCGGCATCTCGAGAACGTCGCCCTGCGCTATTTTGTCATAGTCAGCCGCATTCACGAACGTCAAGGGGACTATGCCCCAGTTCATCAGATTGTCCTTGTGGATGCGCGCCCAGCTCTTCGCTATGACCGCCCGCACGCCGAGATAAAGCGGCGCGATGGCGGCATGCTCCCTGCTGGAGCCCTGGCCGTAGTTCTCCCCGCCGACGACGATGCCCCCGCCTTTCTCTTTGGCGCGTTTGGGGAATGTGGCGTCCACCTTGGAGAACACGAACTCTGAAATCGCAGGCACATTGGAGCGCAGCGGAAGGATTTTCGCTCCTGCAGGCATTATGTGGTCTGTGGTTATGTTGTCCCCGACCTTGAGCAGAACCTCCTTGGAGAGCGATGCCTCAAGCGGCTTGAGCTCAGGAAGCGGCTTGATGTTCGGGCCCCGGATTATCTCCACGCCAGAGCCGTTTTCAGGCGGCCTTATTATCATGGAATCATCGACCGCGGTTTTCGCAGCCCTGATTTTCGGGAATTCCCCGAGCTTCCTCGGGTCTATGAACGCCCCGGTAATCGCGATTGCTGCTGCGGTCTCAGGCGAAACGAGATACGCTTTCGCGTCCGCAGTCCCGCAGCGGCCTTCGAAGTTCCTGTTGAACGTGCGCACGGTCACTCCCTTGGAGCACGGAGCGAAGCCCATGCCGATGCACGGCCCGCAGGCGGACTCCAGTATCCTCGCTCCTGCGGATATCAGGTCCGCGAGCGCGCCATTGTCCGCTATCATCTTGTATACCTGTCTCGAACCTGGAAGGATAGCGAACGATATGTCAGGATGCACAGTCTTCCCCTTCAGCACCGCAGCGGCTACCATCAGGTCGCGGTAGGATGAATTCGTGCAGCTCCCGACTATCACCTGGTTCACCTTCTGGCCCTCCAGCTCAGATACCTTGCCGACATTGCCAGGGCTGTGGGGCTTCGCCACCATCGGTTCTATAGTGGAAAGGTCTATTTCTATGCGTTCCTTGTAGTCCGAGACAGAATCAGGCTTGAGCTCAACCCACTGGTCCGCCCGTCCCTCGCTTTCGAGATATTTTTTCGTAACGTTGTCAGACGGGAATATGGAAGTGGTCGCTCCGAGTTCCGCGCCCATGTTCGTTATCGTCGCGCGCTCAGGCACCGAAAGCGTCCTCACGCCAGGGCCGAAGTATTCGAATACCTTGCCAACCCCGCCCTTGACATCAAGCCTTTTGAGGAGCTCGAGTATCACGTCTTTCGCGGACACCCACGGCTTCAGCTCCCCACTGAGCTTCACGCCGACAATCTTCGGCGTGTTCAGGTGGAACGCGCCTCCGCCCATGGCCAAAGCGACATCCAGCCCTCCTGCACCGATGGCCAGCGAACCTATGCCGCCTGCCGTAGGCGTGTGCGAGTCAGAGCCGAGCAGCGTCTTCCCGGGCCTTGCGAACCGCTCAAGATGGACCTGGTGGCATATGCCGTTTCCAGGCCTGGAGAAGAGTATGCCGTATTTTGCCGCCACGCTGCGCAGGTAATCATGGTCGTCGGCGTTCATGAAATCCGTCTGCAGTGTGTTGTGGTCCACATAGCTGACCGAAAGCTCGGTTTTCACCCTTGGGACGCCGATTGCCTCGAACTCAAGGTATGCCATGGTCCCGGTCGCATCCTGCGTGAGCGTCTGGTCTATCTTTATGGCAATCTCGCTTCCAGCCTGCGGAAGCTTGCCATCCACTGCGCCTTCCACCAAATGCTCCCTGAGTATCTTTTCAGTTATAGTAGCCATACGTCTCCCTCTATGACTTACACCTGCTTCTGAAGAGAAATCTTAGCAGTTAATCCCCGGCAGGATTTATAAAATTTGGCTCTTCTCCCAATATCAGGTTCCCATTCCCTTCCCTGATACTATCCTGGGTCATTATCATGATAAGCGTGGTTATCACATTCTTGCTCCTGCCATGCGCCTATCAGCTTGGAAAAACGCCTCGGCAGCCCTGTAGGAGCTCCGTACGAAAGGTCCGCTCGCCACATGGGAGAACCCGATAGAATAAGCCATTTTCTCGTATCCAGCGAACTTCTCGGGTGTCACATACTCGTTGATAGCAATATGCCTCGGCCCTTCGCTCGGCCTGAGATACTGACCTATGGTGACTATCCCCACCCCGGCCTCCCTCAAATCCTTCAATGCTTTCTCCACTTCGTCCTCGCGTTCGCCGAATCCCACCATCAGCCCGGATTTCGCGATTATCTTCCCGCCAGACAACTCGCGTACCATCTTCAATACTTCCAGCGATTTCCGATAGGTCGCCCGTCTATCCCTTATCGCAGGTGTCAGCCTTTCCACAGTCTCGATGTTGTGCGATATCACGTCCGGCTTCGCTTCCACCAATACGGAAAGCGCGTCCTTGTTCCCGCCAAAATCAGGTATCAATGTTTCAACAACCAGTTCCGGCTTCAGCTTCTTTATCTCCTTCACGCATTCTGCGAAATGCGCTGCCCCTCCATCAGGAAGATCGTCGCGCGTCACGGACGTTATCACAGCATACTTCAATCCGAGTGTGGCGATCGCTTCGGCGAGTTTTTTGGGTTCATCTTTATCGAGCGGTGGCGGTTTCGCTATCGTCTTGACAGCGCAGAACCTGCACGCACGGGTGCAATATTCGCCCATTATCATGAATGTCGCCGTGCCCTGCGCCCAGCACTCGTGCCTGTTCGGGCATTTCGCGCTCTGGCAGACAGAATGGAGATTGTTCTTGGCCATGAGGTTGGCTATATGGGTAGAAGAAGGGTTCCAAGCATAACGGACTTTCAGCCAGGACGGTTTCGGAGTTCCGGTCATCTCATCGCCGGAGGCTCGCCTTTGCCTGACAGGATGTCCGGCTCTTTCGCTACCCACACCTCGTAGATGGTGATGGAGCCCTGCATCTTCCTGTTCACCCTGACCTCAAATCCTCTCATGCGGTACTGCTGGGCTATCCTCTCGGCTTCCAGCAGGTTCTGGGTCCTGCCCATGCACTTGAACCTTGTCGGCGTGGTTATCGGTCCTTCCGGGATTTCTGGTCGGTCCATGGAGAATGCTACATAGGTAATTCTTAAAAAATAGCAGATACAGGAGCCACTCGCCGTGTTCACCACGAGCCGTTTCGTGTGAGCGAAGCGAACTAACGAAACAAAACGAGTGCAGTGAACAAAATTGGGGTTGTTGCGGACTTCGTCCGCTTCTCGCACTTGTTCGACGCATCGAACAAGGCGCACCATGTTCGCTTTGCGAACATGATTGCCCCCATTTCTTCGAAATGGGGTCACTGAGATTTGAACTCAGATCAAAGCCTTTTCCTAAACTTTTTGAATACCAAGTTTTTTGTCAAACTTCCCTATTGTTCGGCGCACCGAACAATGGGCACCATGGCGCATTGCGCCATGATTGTTTTCCAAAAAGTCTGCCCGAAGGCTCCAGTCTACCAGATTAGCCCATGACCCCGTCGTTATTTGATGGGTTAGGTCCGTAGGATTTTTATACCTATTACGGCTCCTTCCGATTCCTGAAAACCTTTCTGTCCATACCGCCTTTCCGGGCAGTAATGCACGAATAAACACCTCTTTACACACTATTTTTAAACCCTATGCACCATAAATTATAACATGCAAGCACAACCTCAGAGCTACGCCACCATAAATTACCGGGGCGATACCACCCCACGACCAACCCGGAATATGCAGTCCGGAGTGAGGAAACTGCCAAGCATCATCGAGTCACACGACATCCTCCGTGGAACCAGAGGCACCTATGAGATAGAGAAGGAAGTGGGCAGCGGAGGCATGGCTGAGGTTTACCTGGGAAGGCACACCGATTCGAACTGGCCGGTCGCGATAAAAGTCGCTAAAGCGGCAGCTCACGATAACTTCATAGAAAGGGAATACAATGCTCTCGCTTCGGTGAAGCACGAGAACGTGGTCAGCGTCTATGATGGGGGGTTCGTTGACGGCCGCAAGTTCATAGTCATGGAGTACCTCGAAGGCAAAGACCTTTACACTTATATCCACGCTGCTATGGTGGACAGGCCCGATGCCCCTGTCGAGCCTGATGCCGCGGTCGCGATAACCCTGCAGGTGCTCGCTGCCCTGGAAGCAGTGCACAAGGCACAGCTGGTTCATGCCGATGTGAAGCCTACAAACGTCTTCCTCGCAGAATCCCAGGATTCCACCAAGGTCAAGATACTTGATTTCGGGCTTTCGAGCACATTCTCAGAATGCGCAAAGTCGAGCGCCATATTCGGCACTCCGGGATTCATGGCCCCTGAGCAGGCTGCCGGAAGGCCTTTCAGCCCGAAGAGCGACATCTACGCTGTTGGCGTGCTTCTTTATACCATGCTCACCGGACAGGAGCCGTTCTCAGGGTCGGATTCCCAGATAGTAGAGCAGACGATATCATCCTATCCGCCTCCGCTCGAAGCGAAGTGCGATGATCTGCCTGCCGAGCTTGTGGACACCGTGAACAAGGCGATGGAGAAGGACCCGGAGAAGAGGTTCAGGGATGCCACAGAGTTCCGTGAGCAGCTCGAGCGCATCCTGTTCGCGCTTGATAGCTCCTGACTTCTTACCTCATACGAAATCCAGCCATTTCATGAATCTCTCGTCCTTTCCTGTCACCACGTCGAAATAGCCCTGCCTCAGCTGTTTCGTGATCTCGCCCGGGCCGTCGCTTATCTTTCTCTTGTCCACGCTGGTCACGGGCGTTATCTCGGCAGCAGTGCCGCAGAGGAACACCTCATCGGCCGTGTACAGCTCATCCCTGAGTATTGGTTCCTCCTTCACAGGTATGTCCAGCTCCTTTGCCAGCGCCATGACGGTCTCCCTTGTCACGCCGGCCAGTATGTCGTCGTAGAGCGGCGGAGTCACCAGCTCGCCGTTCCTGACTATGAATATGTTCTCTCCTGTGCCTTCGGACACATGGCCCTCATCCGTGAGCATTATGGCCTCATCAAAACCTTCGTCCATGGCTTCGCGCTTGGCAAGGATGGAGTTCAGGTAGTTGGCGCTGGCCTTGACATGCGGCGAGAGGACTGTCGGGTTTATCCTCTTCCAGCTTGACACCTCGCAGGATATGCCCTTCTCTGCCTTCTCCCCGAAATACCTTCCCCACGGTATGGCAACGATAGCCAGGTCGAAGGGCACGTTCATTATGGACAGCCCCATGCTTCCATAGCCGCCATAAACAATCGGCCTGATGTAGCATTCCTTCACCTTGTTCATCCGTATCAGCTTCCTTGTCGCCTCGCACATCTTATCCACAGAATATCTCAGGCTGAACTGGTAGGACTTGCATCCGTTGGCCAGCCTCTTGTAGTGGTCACGCATCCTGAAAACCGCCGGCCCATCAGAAGTGTTGTAGCACCGCATGCCCTCGAATATCGCGGTCCCGTAGTGCAATGCGTGGGTGAGCACATGGATCCTCGCGTCCTTCCATGCGACGAACTTTCCATTCATCCATATCTTCTTGAGCGTCTTCATGGATGGACTAACGCCCTTGCGCTTTTTTAAGGTTCGTTGCCATATCCTGCGGGAGATACCTATGGCGAATATAATCATGTACACTTCCACGACATGCAAGTTCTGCGACAAGCTGAAGGAATTCTTCAGGCAGAACAGCATCCCGTACGAGGAGAGGAATGTCAAGCTCAATCCGCAATATGCCCAGGAGCTTGTCCAGAAGAGCGGCGGTTATGGTGTCCCGGTGAGCGACATAGACGGCACGATAATAGTGGGCTACAATCTTCCCAAGATAAAGGCGAGTCTCGGGATGCAGTGAGCTCAGCCTTCCAAAATCTTCCCAACCGCCGCGATGAAGCCTGCCGCTATCTTGATGCTGCTTTCCGCTTCCGCTTCTTCGACCTCTTTCACCTTTATGTTTTCGTCACCATACATGATGCGATGCCGCTGTTCCCTCAGCATGTTGAATTCATTCAGATATCTCGCCTCTATCCTGCCCTGATATCTCTCCTTCACATACATACAGAGGCAGAAGTGGCTCCTTTCCTTCATGCCATCCTTGTAAAGCAGCGCCCGGGCGGCATGGAACATAGATGTATATGCTGCGATGAACGTCCATTTGTACAGGCCCGCTTCCAGCTGGCTTCTTGCATCCTCAAGGTTCTCCTTTGCCACCTTGAGCGAAAGCCTTGCCTTCGCGATGTCTGGTTTGTCCTTCTTCAGCAGCCCTTTCCCGAAACATTCCTCCAGACTCACAAAACCACCGGTTTCTGCCCGTAGAGAGCTATGGAATTCAGTATGACGTTGTCATAGAACGCCTTGTCCATCGATGCCTTCCTTCTCCATTCCATCGGAGTATATACTTGCACGTTCAGCTCTCTTCCGCCTATCGCAGCTTTCCCGAACGCCCCTCGCGTTTTTCGCGTGTCCGCCACCACGATGATGTCCACATCGCTCTTCTCGTCATCCGTGCCGGCGGCAATGCTTCCGTACAGCAGGATACTAGTCACGTTCTCCATGTTTTCGGCTATGTCCTCCACCAGCCTGCCTTTCCGGATTTCCTGCATGGAGAACAGTATTTTCCACTGCCGTGCGAGGAAGCTGCCGAGATCCGCTTTGTACTGGTGGGTGCGCCCTATTATCTCCAAGGTGACCAACTCCTCGGCTTTCATGTAGTCAAGCGCATACTTAGCCGCACTCGGTGCCATGCCTGCCTCTTTTGCCAGCCCTGTTATGGAGAATCTCCGGTTCGGATGCGTAAGAATCGTTTTGATAGCCCTTACGACGGCATATTTTTCCAACATATTCTTTATATAGAATATATCCACTTTTTAAAGCTTTTTATTATTTATAATTCTTTTAATAGAATATATATTCTTTTAAAAGTGTTAGGCCCGGGAAATCCAGCCTGAGAAGGGCATGAGAGACACGGCTTCAGCCGTGGGATGTCATGAACGTCGCAACGTTCATGAGCATGTTCGCGTTCGAAGCGTCGAACGCGACATGAAAGGGCCGATTTCCGCGGAAATGAGGTGTGTCGGATCTTCTTTATAAAGATTATTTGCAGCCGATTTATTCATGAATATCATAAGGTCTTACAAATTCCGTTTGTATCCAAACAGAACGCAAGCCAAGGGGATGCAGACCCATCTCTGGCTCTCTAAGAATCTCTGGAATGATGGTCTTGAGCTTGCAAAGCAATTATATACCAACTATCAGAAGTTCCCGACAAGAAGCACTTATCAAGAAATAAGCAAGAACTCAGGCCTACATTCTCAGGTGGCACAAAACGTATTCATCCGCCTTGATCTAGCTCTCAAAGCAAAGATAAGGCGTAAGAAAGCAGGATTGAAAGGCGGTTTTCCTCGTTTCAAATCAATAGATAGAGTGAAAAGTTTGCATTATCCCCAATCGGGTTTCTGCCTCAAAACAGATGAGAGGAAGCTAAAGGTCAGTCCATTCGGAGAAATCAACATCAAGAAGCATAGGGAGCTAGAAGGCACTATCAAGACACTCACGCTCAAAAGGGAAGCATCGGACAAATGGTATGCAATCCTTACGACGGAAGCAGAAGCCAAGCCAGTTCTGAAGAACAATGGAAGTCAGATTGGTATGGACCTCGGACTAATGAATTTTGCTGTTCTATCCGACGCAACAATAATCAAGAACCCAAGGCATTTGAAGCGACACCAGGACAATATCAGGGCAAAACAGAAACCATTATCACGAGCAAAGCTAGGCAGCAGCAATAGAAAAAAAGCAAAGAAAAGCCTTGCAATAGTACATGAAAAAGTTAGGAATATAAGAAGAGATTTCCTGCACAAACTCTCAAGACGATTAGTTCATTCTCATTCCCTCATAGCATTGGAAGATTTGGCTTCTCAGGAAATGGCTGAGAAGAACTATGGCAAATCAATCAACGATGCTGGATGGAATGAGTTCATCAGTATGCTCTCCTACAAGGCTGAAAGTGCTGGTTCGAGAGTAATATTGGTGAATCCAGAGAATACTACGAAAGAATGCAGTCGTTGTAGTATTATGACGGATAAAGAACTATCAGAAAGGCAACACAACTGCCCTTCCTGCGGCCTGAGCATGGACAGGGACCTCAACGCTGCAATCAATATACTCAACAGAGCTACTTTGAGAACGGTGCCCCGTTCTCAAGATAGCCGTGAGCAGAAGCTCACAGCTACGGCAGGAATTGCCGGAAGTAACGCCTGTGAAGATGAGGCAATAGTCTCATCAGTGAAGCAGGAAGCCCACGCCTTCAGGCGTGGGTAATTCACAAGGGGTTATCAGCTCTCGTAGTAGAAATATTCCCCAGCATCCCTCTGCTCTGTATCCAACTGGCTTCCGGGCTTGTTTATCCTCGGCCTGTTGCTGTCCTTGTCGCGCCTCATCGTTATGCCAGCGACTTTCAGGAAGCCGTTCATGCCGTCCCTTTTGTTCTTAGGGGCGGACGCATGGCCCTGGACCGAGCTCTTCCCGTCAAACACTACCAACCGGTTAGCTATCGCATCCACGAACACGATGTCGTGGTCGACTACGAAAGCGCACTTCTCGCTTTCGCTTATCACCCTTCTCAATAATGATGCGAACTCGAACCTCTGCTCGATGTCAAGGAACGCGCTCGGCTCGTCGAACAGGTAGATGTCAGCATCCTGGCTCAGCGCCAGGGTCAAAGCCACCCTCTGCAGCTCTCCTCCAGACAGCTCGGTCAGCTGCTTGTCCATGAGCATGGTGATGTTCAGCTTCCGTTTGCATTCCTCAAAGACCATGCCATTGCAGTTCTTCGCCCTGAACAGCTCTGAGACGACGACCGGCTCTGCGGTGATATACTGGGGTTTATAGGAGACCTTGAGCCCCAGTTTCTCGCCCTGATCGGCCTTCTCCACGCCTGACAGCATCTTCACGAAAAGCGACTTGCCCAATGCGTTCTTCCCCACCAGCCCGAGTATCTCGCCCTTCCTTATCTCTCCCGCGTCGCTGGAGAAACCGAAGCCTGTTTTCCCTGTGAACCTCTTCTTCAATGCCCCGTATTTCACCAGGGTTTTCGCCTTGAGCTCGCCTTCGCTGTGCCTGCTGAAGGCGATCTCATAGTTCCTGAACCTGACATTCTCCTCTTTGACATAGCCGGAGATATACTCGTTGATGCCTGCCCTGACGTTCTTGATGCCTGACACCACGCCGTAGACGTTCTCTTCGCCGTAGAGCAGGTAGACATAATTGCTCACATAGTCCAGGATGGTCAGGTCGTGCTCTGCCATCATCACCTTCTTCCTCTCGGCCAGGTCCTTGATTATGACAGCCATGCGGAGCCTTTCCTCTATGTCCAGGAAGTTCGTTATCTCGTCGAAATAGTAGATGTCCGCATCCTTCATGCACGCCGCTGCGATAGACACCTTCTGCAATTCCCCGCCTGACAGCTGGTTCAGCTTCCTTGAGAGTATGTCCTCCAGCCGGAACCGCTCCACAATCTCCGCCACCGCCTTCTTCCCGCCTATCGTCGTCAGCAGCCCTGCCACCGTGCCCTTGAACGCACCCCTCACTCTGTCTATGTGCTGGGGCTTCACGCTCACCCTGAGGCCCTCCTTTGCTGAAGTGAAATAGCGCCGCGCGTCTATGGACAGCCGCTCCAGTGTCTCTTCCTCTGTGAATTCCTTGCCGAAGACAGCGAAATTGGGCTTCATCTGCCTGGTAAGCAGCTTTATGGCGCTGGTCTTTCCTATGCCGTTCTTCCCTATGAGCGACACAGCGCCTTCCATGGGCAGGGGCATGCCATAGAACCTGAACATGTTCACGCCGTACTGGTAGACCGGCTTGTCCAGCTCCTGGGCGATGTTCACCACGGAAATGCAGTGCACCGGGCACTTCTTGACGCACAGGCCGCAGCCTATGCACAGCGGCTCGGATATCACTGGGTATATGCCGTCCTTCTCGACGACTATGCATTCCTCGCCCATGCGGTTGGGCGGGCACACCTTGGAGCATACATAGCCGCACCTCTTCTCTATACAGACGTCGCGGTCTAGGACTGCCACTCTGGTTACCATCGGGCATAATATGCCTCGGCTGGTTTAAAAAACGCGCCCTGGGCATCCAGTCCTCAAAAACCGCATTTTCCTTAAATCTACTCTTAGCCACCTAAAACCACAACATTTAAATATAAGAAAACATATAATTATACCATGAACCACACAGGAAAACTGGTGCTCAGCGCGACTTCTGCAGACAGGCAGTCTGCGACAGGTCCAGCTCAGTCTTCCCCGATGAAGAAGCTCCAGCCCCTTAATGAGACCATCAACGGCCTGCCGGTGTATGGCAACCAAGAGGGCCAGAGATTCACTGTCAGGACCGTCGGCTATTTCGGCGTCAAAGAGTTAGCCAACGACGTGGCCCATGTGGAGATAAAGGAGGTCAAGGACGAGAAGCCCTACAGGGTGCTCGGCAGGGTCGACCTCACCGATTCTGCGGCATATATATCGGACATAACCAATAGTGAGGCGCCTGTCCCGTACTTCTATGTGGAGCCAGAAACGAAGGGCCTTGGCTTCTTCCAGATAATCCTGGAACATGTGCAGAAGCTTGCCAGGGAAACAGGCAAAAAGGCCATAGAGATAGTCCCTGAGAACACGAAGCTGGCGGGCTATTACAGCGGCTTCGGCTTCGAGAAGGACAGCACCAGCGTCACTGGAAAGCTCAGGCTTGAGCTCGAATCCTGATATAATCGATATCCCCTGTCTCCGGAGTCAGTCTTCTCTAAACCTCTGCTTTCCCACCTAAAACCACAACATTTAAATATAAGAAAGCACATAATTATATCATGAACCACACAGGAAAACTGGCGCTCAGCGCGACTTCTGCAGACAGGCAGTCTGCGACAGGTCCAGCCCAGTCTTCCCCGATGAAGAAGCTCCAGCCCCTTAATGAGACCATCAACGGCCTGCCGGTGTATGGCAACCAAGAGGGCCAGAGATTCACTGTCAGGATCGTAACACACGCAGCAGGCTTTGAATCGCCTGGTTATCATGTGGAGATAAAGGCGGTCACGGATTCAGAAACCCCCCAGATCGTAGTCGGGACTGTGGTGTGCGATTATTCTACCCTGTTCATACAGCGTATCAGGCACGGCGGCCCTGGCGAAAACCCGCGTGAATACAGCTTCATCTTAATCATGATCGAGCAGCTGCGGAAAATCGCCAATGAGACCGGAAGGCAGTTCGTATCCATCCTGCCAGACAATGAACGGCTCAGGGAATACTGCGCCGAGCATGGATTCCAGGGCGCTGAAGAGGGCCGGAACGGCCAAATGCGGCTCAAGGTATAAGGCTCCAGACCCAAGCTATTTAATATTTTCCAGCGTTAGCAATTTCATGGCAAAGAAGGTAATCGTCTATACTGCTGAATGGTGCCCCTGGTGTCACAGGATCATGGACTTCCTGAAGGAGAACAAGATACCGTTCGAAGCCAGGAACGTGGACGAACCCAAAAACGCAGAGGAAGCCATGAAGAAAAGCGGCCAGGCAGGCATACCCGTCACTGATGTAGACGGACAGACTGTGGTCGGATTCGATACAACCAAGCTCAAGGAACTGCTCAAGATAAAATAAGCTAACGGTGCGGCGTTCTTCTCCTATGCGGCGGGCCACTATACGGCCTGTGCTCTTCGTGGGACACGTGCTCGCCGTGTGGATGGGCCGTGCGCCCTTCGCCATGCGGATGCGCTGTGGTTGGGTGGGTCGTCTGCCTCTCCGCATGCGGATGCGCTGCGCCCGGATGCGTTCCATAGGATGGATAGCCTTCCCTACGCGGCCTGCCTTCGCCATAAGGCCTTCTGGGAGGACCTCTGCGGGGCTCCCTGTCCCGTGAATACAATGATGTCCCGCCCTCCCTCATCCAGGCGAAATCCGGGTGTTCTGCGCCCATCCTTTCATT
>JACCLH010000045.1 GCA_013425375.1 Microcaldota archaeon
TTCTCTGGTTTCACGCTGGAAGACGACACCGGCACGATATTCGTGGCTGCTGACAGGCTTCCTGAAGATGGCAGCAAAACCATCGTTTCAGGCACGGTGATGAAGGAGTTCCTGGTCGGCTACTACATCCTCGCCGACGAATGATAAAAGCGGCGCAATAATAATCCTTGTCCCCCAAACAGGTCCATGCACATCCCATGCAGGGGCCTCAGGATAGGGTTAGACCACTCTGACTGCGACCTCCCTTTCCTTTCCCATGCGCATTCCGACCACACCAGTGGCGTCAAAAAACACAAAAAAATCATCTCGAGCCCGGAAACCCTCGAACTCTCGGGCATACCTGCAGAGCTCGCGTCCCATGATGGCGCCACAATGCTTCCAGCCGGTCATATCCTCGGAGCGAGGCAGCTCCTTCTTGACTGCGATGGCGAGAGGGCAGTGTACAGCGGCGACATATCGCTCAAGCCCAACATATTCGGCATGAAAGCGGAAGTCCCCTCGTGCGACCGGCTCATCATGGAGGCGACCTATGGCGACCCAGCCTATCTTTTCCCGCCCATGGAGGACGTCCACAGGATGGTTGCGGAATGGGTGAAGGCGAATCCCACGAGCAACCTCGTCATCGGATGCTATGAGCTGGGCAAGTCCCAGGAGATGATAAAGATACTCAATGAGTGCGGGACCGCGCCCATAGTCACAGAGAAGACTGAATCTTTCTGCTCGGTCTATGAGAAATACGGCATAAAGCTGGACCGCATCGTTGTCGGAACCGAAGAGGCCGAAGAAGCGATGACCCATCCTTTCGTTTCCATCCTTCCGATGGGCAAGGCGAAAAGATATTTCGCCTACCGCCTCGCTGAAGCGTTCGAGCGCCCCACGCTGTGCGCTGTGGCGACAGGCTGGGCCCTGCACTACAGATTCGACAGCGACATGGCATTCCCACTGAGCGACCATGCGGATTTCAATGATTTGGTGCATTACGTCGAGCAGAGCGGCGCGAAGCATGTGGAATTCTTCTGCGGGGACGGCTCCAGGGTGCTGGATGCGGTGAAAGCTAAAAGTGGAGCTATTTTAAATAGTTGATTGGACATCCTTCCTTACAATTCGCTAGGCACAGCTGGCAAGATGATTTTGAGTTTCCGTCCGAATGTTTGGATGGCTACGATATTGCCGAACGAAGCGTCGTTCGTCAATCGCGGCCGTGCTCACAAGCGTTCGCATGGCCACGATGGCGTAATGGTAGCGTGAGAGGCTGTGGCCCTCTAGGCCCGAGTCCGATTCTCGGTCGTGGCCCTAAGTCATTAGTCTTGAGTTCCGGGTCCTGGGTTTTGCCTCAGGACTTAGGGACACACGCGGAGCTTGCTCCGCGGACGTGGCCCTTGTTCTTTTTAGTAAAAAAGAACCAAAAAACTGGCTGTTAAAAGAACCAAAAAACTAGGAGTTGCGTTCGCTCCGCTCGCGGGAACGTGGCATGTTCCGGGGTTTTATGGTGTAGTCACCTACGTGACTACAAAAACGAAAATGTAGTCACCTAAAACATTTAGGGGGCAGCCAAGCGTCTGGTCGCTTTTTGTCCACGAAGCGCCGGGAACGTGCCCTTTCCCTACTTTACATATTCTTCATATTGCCGCACATATGTGCTGAACAAATACCCAACAAAGGATTTCGGCCTCTTGGTGGCATCAACTTTCCGGAGAACAAGATAATAGAGCAATTTTTCATCATTGAAGATATTTAGGAGGGGGTAACCCTTCTTCAGCAGAACGAGGTTCATTAGCAACCTTGCCATCCTGCCGTTCCCATCCCTGAAAGGATGGATTCTCACAAATTTGAGATGGGTAAGGCATGCCAGTTCAAACGGATGCATGCTTTTTTCTGATTCATTGAACCAGGTGTAAAATCTTTTCATAAGATTGGGCAATTCTTGGTGGGGGGGGCAGATATACCTTCCTACGCGGACATCAACCTTGCGGTATTGCCCTGCCTCTGGCAGGACTCCTTTCATCTGAATCGCGTGTAGCTTTAGAACAAGGTGCTCATCGACAGCTCCGGAATAGCCGAAAAGGAAATCAATGCATTTTTTCATATTTGTTATCTCCCGGACATCCTTCTCCTTCGCCTTCACCTTCCCGCCATGGAGAATCGTGTCGGTATCCTCATAAGTGATTGGATTTCCTTCAATCGCATTAGTGTTGAAAATAAAGCTCACAAAGCGTTCGCGTTCCTCTTTCCATAGTCTGGAATCCAGATGGTGGGTTCTGCAGTAATTCTTCCGAATGCTTTCGACAAGCCGCGTTTCCTTGTCACTCAGGATTGGTTTTGGTGCTTTCCTCCGTGGTTTCTCAAAACCAGCAGGGGTGGCAACGCCAAGATACTTTCTGATTTTTTTCCATTTTCCATCGACATACCGGTTTTCGGTGAGATAGTAATACGTTCTGCCCTTGATGATTTTCTTTTCGATATACCGGCCCATGATGACAATTAGGGGGCAGGTATTTTTAAACATTTAGGGGGCAGCCAAGCGTCTGGTCGCTTTTTGTCCACGAAGCGCCGGGAACGTGGCCCTTTTCTGTTCCAGATAACTCAACGTTATCCTGGGTCATACCAGAGGACCTGGGCCGGTCAGCTTTTTCAGGAACAGCCCGAATCCGGAGAGCAGCCCCCCCTCGCCCTCAGCATCCTTTGCAGGAGCTTCGGAATGCAGCAGCCCGAGCAGATGCCTGATGCCCTTCAATTCCGCCTCCAGCTCAGTTTTCGAATATTTCGACAGCTCAGCCTTTCTTTTCTCAATCTGCCCGCGTTTCTCGTATTCTTCCCTATCGGAACGCTTCTCTTTTCTCAGCTCCATGATCCGTTCGACGATCTCCCGCGCCCCTCCGATTCTCTCAGCATAGAAATCCATGACCTTCCCATCCCCATCATCCACAGCGAGGAAATCCGTGTGATGCAGCGTGCTGAGCGTTTCAAACAGGCGCCTGTTCCCAAGCACCACCTTCCTGAATCTGGAGGTCTCGGGGCAGACATGCGAAAGCTTTTTTTCGCTATATCCGAAGAATTCGCAGAGCTGGCCAGCATCGCATTTCCCGAATACGGGATATTCAGAGAAGAATCTTTTCAGTCCAGCCATCTCCTCTTTTCCTGGGAAAAACCGGTAATGGTCCTTCAGGGGGTGCTTCTCTATCTCACCGAGCAGCTCCACCACCGGCATTGAGAGCAGGGAATGCAGGTATGCCTCCCTGGCAGTCTTCAGTCTCTCCAGGTCCCCCAACAGCTCCTCGTACCTATGGGCCTTCTCCAGGTCGACGGCTTCTTTCTCCAGTTCAGACATCTCTGCCAATATCTTTTCTATCCTGAACTGCTCTCTTCCCAGTATCCTCTCTTCCTCTTTCATCTCTTCTGCGGCTTTTTCATACCTTCTGCTCAATTCGATGATCTCTTCGAAATACCCGAATTCTTTTTTTGCGGATTGCATCTTGTTGTCTTTGATCAGTTTTGCAATCAGGATGAATCTCCTCCCGGCATCTTCCGGAACGTTCCCCTTTTCGAACTCGCCCGCCACCTCCCTTTCGAAATAATTCAGTCCCTTGAAGAGCCCGAACTCTTTCTTGGCGATTTTTATCCGCGTGATGACGGCAGGATTCCACAGGCTTTTCTCTTTCTCGCGTGTGGACTCTATCTCGCTCATCAATTCTATCAGCCGTTCAGATAATCTGATGACAGTAGGGAGCTGGACAGTTCCGATTTTTTCCATCCTTTTCTCCAGGCCATGGAGCTCTTTTTTCAATCTGTCTATCTCTTCCGCGCTACGCATGCATTCCGCCCCCGCGTTCGGGAACCATATCAGCACAAGCTAATGATCTATCGCGCCTTTTCGCTTCAGCCCGCTGCCGCATCACTCAAGGAATTTCCGTATCTTGATCGCGGTCCGCTCCAGGGTCTTCTCGTCCTCCCCTTCTTCTTCCCGTTCCGGCATCCTGAGCCCGAACCCGTCCCCCCTGTATCTCGGGATGACATGCATATGGACATGGAAGATGTTCTGCCCTGCTTCCGCCCCATCGGCCAGGACATAGTTTATCCCCCTGCAGTTCAGCTTGGACTTCCTGAGCGCCTTGCCTATCTTCTTGGCCGTGATGAGCATATCGCCCACCAGGTTGTCTTCCAGTTCGACAAGCATCTCGGTATGTTTTTTCGGGATGATGAGCGTGTGCCCTTTTGTGATAGGCCTGGAATCCAGGAAGGCTATCATATGCTCGTCTTCGTAGAGCTTCGTGCTCTGCAGCGTTCCCCTCACAATCTTGCAAAATATACATTCTGGCATGCCTGAATATGTCGGCTCATTTTCATAAACCCTCCGTCCCCTATAATTATCATGATTTCCAGAAGGAACCTGGACAGGAACCTCGCGAATGAGAAGGCGGACCTGATTTTCTATCTCATCATAGAGAAGGGCGGCAAGCGCATGCTCAAGCCGCTCAAACTGGACACCAAGGTCTCCCTGAAGCTCGTCCGGGCCATAGCCGACGACACCATAATCCCCAGCTTCTATGACACCCTTGCCAGGGACCTGCGTGAAAGAGGGGTGGCCCCTGGCTCAAAGGTGCAGCTGCGCGCGAAATTCAGCCCTGCCCACGAGATGCTGGACCCTGTGCTGAAAGGCACAAGGATACTCTGCGAAGTGGATGTCTAAGGCCCTTATCTTTCCTTGAAGTCCAGGTCTATTCCGCCGCCCACGCCGAGTATCACGTTGTAGACTGTCGCGATGATGAATCCGGCTATGAACATCACTATCGCCATCACGAACAGCCCTACGATACCCATGACGAACGGGATCGCGAGGCCGACTATCATGGCGACCATGTCTGTCCCGGCCACAAGCCCTATGATAGCGGCAATAATCGAAAATATTACCCAGAGCACAAGCCCTATCAGACCGAGGACAAAAGACCATACTGCCATCAGCCTGCCCAGCGCTATGGCGCCTATATGCGTCAATGTGACTTTCATTTTACCACGTGGGCGTATGCCCAGCTGCATTTTATAAAACTAGTATAACGCCTTGACCTTCGCCAGCGCTTCCCCGAACCTCTTCACATCGTCAAGGGTGTTATAGACATAGCCGCTCGCCCTGACCGCGCCGTCATGCGCGCCCATGGCCTCCATGCCAGGCTGGGCGCAGAAGAACCCGCTCCTCACAGCGATGTCCATCTTGTCCAGCATCAGGCCGACATCATGCGCCTTGGCGTTCCTGATATTGAACGAGTATATCGCGCTTTTCTCCATGCTTTCAGACCCATAAACCGTCGCGCCGGCATCCTTCAGCTCCTTGAGCATCGCCTCTGCCAGGTCCTTCTCATGCTTCGCCACCTCATCCATGCCCAGCCCTTTAAGATACTGGCATGCGGCAGAAAGCCCCATGATGCCGGCGTAGTGCTGTATCCCTGCCTCGAACCTCGTATGATCGTTCATATAATTCGCCTGGCCGCAGGTGACCGTGCTCACAGTCCCGCCTCCGACCATGAATTCCTTGAGGTTCTTCAGGTGCTCTTTCCTTGCCATCATCGCCCCGATGCCTGTGGGCCCGAGCATCTTATGCCCTGAGAAGCAGAGGAAATCATATCCATCCCGTTTCATGTCTGTCCTATTGTGCGGCACGCCCTGTGCCCCGTCCACGCATATTAACGCTCCGTTGTCATGGCTGAGGGAAGCGAGACGTCTCAGGTCCGCTCTCCTGCCGGTGGTGTTGGTGGAGGAGTTCGTTGCGACGAGGGCGGTCTCGCCATCCACTGCGCCTTCCCATGCCTCCATGCTTACCTCTCCCTGCGCGTCGCATGGCACCATCTCAAGCGTTATCTTCCCCTCGTCCCGCAGCTTCATGAAAGGCAGGAGCACGGCATGATGCTCCATGATTGTGGTCACGACCTTCCTCTTTTTCGAGAAATCAAAAGCATTGGCGACAAGGTTGAGTGCTTCCGTGGCATTCTTGGTCCACACCAGGCCTTCGCTCTCGCCGCCGACAAAAGATGCGACAGTCCCCCTTGCATCATCCAGCTTATCGTTGGTCTTCCTGCCGAGCCTGTGCGAGCTTCTTCCGCCGCATGCCCCGAACTCGCGGTAATAAGCCATCCCGGCCTCTATCACCTGGGAAGGCTTGAGCGATGTGCAGGCGCTGTCCAGATAGACGAGCTTCGGATTAGCCGTGAGTATCGGGAAATCCTTCCTTATGTCTTTCATGAAGCCTTCGCCTCCTCTATCGCGTTCTTGAAGTCCTCTATGGGCTTGGGGCCTATGATAGGCTTTCCGTTGATGAAGAATGTCGGAGTGGCATAGATATGCGCGTCCTTGCCCTGCTGGATGTATCTGTCCAGCTCGGCATTGGTCTCACCATTGTCATAGCACTGGTTGAACGAGGCCATGTCCAGCCCTGCTGATTGCGCCAGGCTCTTTATCGCCAATGTCCCATCTTCGGTGCAGACGTCCTGCTGGGCGAATATCTCATCCTGGAGCTCCCAGTGCTTGCCCTGGTTCCTGGCGCAGAGGACCGCCCTGGCAGCCTCATAGCTGTTGGCATGGTTAGGCAACGGGAACGGCTTGAAGACGTAGTATACGCTGCCGTTGTATTCTGCGAGAATCTGCTTCATGGTGGATTCCGCCTTCTTGGTATATGGGCAGGTGAAGCATCCGAATTCTATTATCGTGACCTTGGCGCTGCTGTTTCCCTCGCTTATGCCTGTGAGATCTGTGGGCGGGATAAGGTCCGTTGGTTCGCTGAACCTGCCATAATCGCCGGTGATATCATTGAGTATGCAGGCGCCTGTGGCTGTCGGCCCGTCGCAGTTCCCATAGACGTAGAAATTATACGCGCCATAGGCAGTGTATGCCAGGCTCGCCAGCGTGAGCAGGACAAAGAACCAGGAGAAGAACGTGAAATGCGTATTGATTATCCTGGCAAGTGCCGGAGAATGGCCGAGCACAGACGAGACGACCTCTGCCTTTATCCTCTGCTCAAGGGTGGTGTCGCATGGCCTGAAGGTTATCGTCCTGACCACGCACTGCAGGCCGTCCCGTGCCAGCGGCCGGTATTTGGCCGAGAATATGGACAGGACTGAGGCTACGACAAAAGCGATAATGCAGAGTACCATACTG
>JACCLH010000066.1 GCA_013425375.1 Microcaldota archaeon
GTGGCCTCGGTGTGCTTCTTGAACTCCTCCTCTGCGGCGTGCAATTCCGCCTTCAGGTCAGAGGCTTTCTTCTCCATGGAACCGAGAGAGCCCTTCAGCTTCTCCTTCTCCGCATGCTTGGCTTCTATCTCCTTCCCCAGCCTGGCTATCTCCTCGCCCAGCTGCTCCTTCCTTCTTATCAGCCCTTCGCCCTCCTTCCTCCTCTCATCATCCATCTTCCGGGCCATCTCCATGGTCTTTATCTTTATCTCTATCTGGGACTTCTCCGCCCTCATCCTGGATTCCTCTTCGCGTATGGAATACAATTCCTGGAGGAAAGCGTCCTTGGTCGCCTTCACCTCCTCCAGCTCGCCCTCTATCTTCCTGAGCTGGTTGGCACCGAGCATGCCTCCCTGGGTGCGGCCACCGCTCACTATGCCGGAGCGCTCGAATATCTCGCCATCCAGCGTGACCATCCTTCCTGTTCCTATGCCCAATCTCTTGGCGTCCGGGACAGAATCTACGAGCAGCGTGTCTGCGAAGACATATTCCACTGCCCGCCTCACCTCGTTCTTGAACCCGACCGCTTCCATGACCGATGAGAAACCGTTGGCTTTCGCAGGCGCGTTCGTGCGTACGGTGTCCAAAGGTATGAACGTCGCCCTTCCTGCCTTGGCTGCCTTGAGCTTCTCTATGGTCGCGGTGGCTGTATCCACACTGTCCACGACCACATAAAGCAGCCTCGCGCCTCCGGCCGCTTCCACCGCGTTCGCATGCTTGTTGTCAAAGCTTATCAGGTCTGCGACAGTGCCGTAGATGCCTGTCTTCCTGTCCTTCATCAGCTCGCTTATGAAGCCGAGCGCAGGATTCGCCAACTGCGGCGAAGCCCTCACCCTGAAGATGGACGCCTTCTCCTTCAGCGTCAGCATCTCCTTGTCCAGCTCTGCCATCTTGGCGTTTATCTCCTTTGTGCGCAGGAATGATTTCTCTATGTCCTTGGCTATCCTGTCCGCCTGCCTCCTGAGGGCATCCGGATCCTCGCCCTCCTCCCTCCCGCCGTTGTCCTTCGGGCTTATGCTTTCTGCCTCAGCGGTCTTGGCATCGATGAGCTGTTTGGCTGCGTTGGCTTCGGATTCCAGGACCGCCAGCCTCTCCCGGACCGATGAAATCTCTTTCTCCTGGGCCTCAAGCGACTTCCTGAATCCTGTCACCCTCACATCCTCTGCCATCCCACCCTCTGCAGCCAGCCTCTCCTCTGCTTCCTTCAGGTGGGTTTCCAGCTCCGTAAGCCCCTCGCCCAGCTTTTCCATCGCGTGCTTCTCTTTCTCTATCTCCTTGGCAAGGGCCTCCGCCTCGGATTTCAGCGTCTTCACCGAAGCCTCCTTGTCGTCTATGAGCTGTTTCTTGGAGCCGCAGGAAGCCTTCAGCTCCTCAAGCTTCCTTATGAGCGCGTTGGTCTTCTGCTTGGCCTGTATCTCCTGGCTGACCTTCGCCCGGTTGGCCTCCACATCGGCTATGGCCTTCTCCACTTCGGCCATCTCGGCTTCCTTGGATTTCTGGAGCGCAAGCAGCTTCTCCTCATGGCTGGACGAGTCCTTCAGCTCCTTATCCAGCTTGTCCATCTCGTTCTTGAGCAGTGTCCCCTTGGCATCAGTGAGCCCTTTCTTGGCATCTATGTATTTCAGGGCGACCTCCCGTTCCCTCTCCAGATCTCCGAGGAAGGTCTTCCTCTCGCCAAGGACCAGCCTGGCCTCCTTTATCCTGGTGTCAACAATGTCCAGCTCGTGGACCGCCTCCTTCTTCTTCTCCTCGAAGTCGGCTATGCCGGCCACGCTGTCTATGATTGCCCTTCTCTCCTTGCCGTTCATGCTGATTACACGCTGGACCTCGCCCTGGGCTATGGTGTTCCTGCCGCTCTCGTCAAGGTTGTGCTTCTTCAATGCCTCAAGGATGGTGCTTCTGGTGGTCCTTTTCTCGTTGAACCGGTATCTTATCTTGCCGTCCTCGCGGATGGCCCTTTTTATCTCGTAGCGGTGGCCATGGCCATTGTCGCCGTCCTCCAATATCATGGTGACCTCTGCGGTCCTGGAGCCGGTGTGGATGAGGTCGGTTACCTTCTTGGCCCTGAGGGACTTCAGGCTGGTCTCGCCCATGACGAAGCGGATGGAGTCTGTCAAATTGCTCTTACCAGCGCCATTCGGGCCAGCGAAGCATATGAAGGTCTTCGGCAGGGTTATGTCGGCTGCCTTGAAAGATTTGAAATTCCTCAATTTGAGGCGGGAGATAAAGACCATTATTATCAGAGCTTATTATCAAGACAGATTAAAAAGGGTTTCTAGATGCCGCGTCTATAAAACCCGTATTCTCATTTTTAAACACTACTCTGCCAAATACCCCTTAGTGAACTCATGGAAATCCAGAAATCGCGTATCAGGGGGCCTCATCTGGAGGTGCTCGTGCGCGGGCCTACCTTTCTCGAATCCATAGCCAGGCATGACAGGGTCCCCTTCCACGAACGGTTCCTCAGGGCTGATGAAATGCGCCGGGTAATCGCTTCGAACAAGCGATTGATTGAGGCGTTTTCCGGAGACGACTGGAGAACTGTCGTGCATGGAGTCCCCTGCCACACCGGGACTTTGGCCGCATACACAAGTCCGGGGCAGAAGCTGGGCCAAAGCATCGAATATGCCGATCCTGAGACCGGTTATAGATATCTGTTCCGGGTCCCTGAAGCATACCAGAAGGAAAAGGATGCGATTCTTGTCGCCGAACCTCCGGACTATGCGCTGGAAATCGACGGAGAAACCGTCATCGTGCATGCCGCAAAAGTGGATATCGTCACAGATTTCCCGTTCAAGTTCAGTCTGGCCTATTATAAGGCGGAGCCGGTGCATGGCATCCCTTCAGGCAAGGCAATATCTATGGAAGATCCGGATTCCTCATACTTGGGCAGGACAGATTCTTTTGTGGGCCCGGTGAGCCTGGCATTTCTTCTTGACCTGAGCAGCAATTCCAGAAGGCGTGCTCTGGCTATCGACCTCACCATGTCAAACGGCCTTGGCATCATAGCCGAAAGTCCGGTGATTGCCATCATGGAACCCGAGCGCCGGGGCTTTTTGTTGGAATAGCCGGAAAATGGAAAGTGGTCGCGTAGGAAAAATACAGCCTTTTAATAATATTCCAACATCATGTCCCTATATCGGAATCAAGAATCCGGGGTGAGCCTGTGAAGTCTTTTGTAGCTGCTAAACAACGAGTCGGATTTGTAGCTGCTGGTCAAAGAGTTGAAGTAGCCAGCAAATCACCCTTCTGGCTGGAAGTAATCCACGAAGGCAACATGGATAAGAGAAGGATGATGCCAAATCGATTTTTCAATGAAGTACTTCATGGAAGGTGTGATAAATGCGGAGAGTTGAAATCCATTCCAGACGAGTTCATGAAATTCATACCATTCCACACTGGAACTTTTGGTGTAATCGGAGCCACGGGGAAGGAGCTTGGAAGGCGTGCGGAATCCCGGAGCGTAGTTCTCGGAAGCTGGAAAACGGTTATTGCAGAGTTAGACAAAGAGGATGCTGCCCTTGTTAATACAATCGTGGCATGCGACCATGGATTTATGCCAGATGGCACGCCCACGTTGGCCTTGTTCGACGCAAGAACAGAAAAACCAATATGCAGCGATGAAGACATGGGCGAAGCGAGCGAAGTGCTTATGAAATTGAACGGACAAATACAAAGATTAAAGGTCCCGAACAGGCATCACGGCGTGTTTGAAGCAGTTGGAGATGACCAGACTTATCTCTGGGCGCATGATAATGCAGCTATGGGTCTAGTGGGACGCTACTACAACCCAACTAAGGGATACGACCCAACTGACAGAAATGCCCTGCGGTGGGACGTCTGCCTTCTCGACCTCGCGGGCAGCCCCGGGATACTGATGGAAGCCATCCCTCGTACTCCAGTGGAGAAAGCTGAAAACGTGTCTCCTGGAAGTACGGCTCCGGCTGGATTAAAATTGACACACGCAGGAGAAAAATTGATTATTGAAGGTACGCCGCAGCAACTGAAGGCTGCCGTAGGACTGCTAGATTGCCTTCTCAAAGTCCGCACGGGCGGATAACAAGACCTGAAACTGAAGTCCAGTAAAAATAAGTGGACTCGGGGGGACTCGCACCCCCGGCCTCTCCCATGCCAAGGGAGCGCTCTGTTCTGCCACGCTCCATCGCCATATATCGGCGCTGTCGCGTGTCTGCTGAGCTACGAGCCCGAAGTAATGTGTTGATGCTCGGAGCGATTTGGACGGAACGCCGTCCAAACAGAGCTACGAGCCCATCTTTTTCCTCCGCCTTATCCCCGGTTAAAAAGATGCCAAAAACTTCCTGAGGCAGACAGAGGACGAAGATAACAAACTCTCTATGATGGCGATATGAACGTGACCGAGTCGCCGCGCAGGAGCACTGTACCAACGCCTCTCTTGACCTCGCCGTTCATGAGCTGCTCGGCCTTCTCAAGCACGATGTTCATGTGGACATCGTACGCCACCATCACACCGCGGAATTCATACCCGCCCTTCATACCGATGATGACGGTGTTGTTCAGCGAGCTGTTCAAAACGTCGAATGGTCTCCTCTCTGGCATAGTTTCACCTCAATATAAAAAATTTCACAAAATTTTTTAGCCATGGCGACTTTCCAATCGCCATGCAAAAAACAAATCTTTCTATTCCTATGAGGGTAGGTTTTATAAAATCGCGCCCTTCACTCGCTGTTCTCCAGCGTCTCAATCTTGCCTTCAGCCTTGAATATGAGCACCCTGTCGGCCGTGTTCCTCAATGCAGCGCTGAAGCCGAAATCCGTGGCGATTATTATGCTCTTCTTGCCTCTTGCCCTGGCCTTCACCAGTATGGGCCGGTAATCGGTATCCCTTGTCATGAGCGCTATTATATCTATATCAGGGTCCACCACATACTCCATGGCCTCTATGGCCATGGTCACGTCCACGTCGCCTGTGGTTATCTCGGTCTGGAATCCCTGGTTCACCATGGCTTCTATCAATTTGTCGGATGCGTACTGGTCAAGGTATATCTTGGCCACCCGGATGTTGCCGTACTTGTTCAGCTCCTTCTTCACCGCAATAAGATCCACGTTGAACTGCTTGCGCAACACATTCGGGCCATCCACCAATAATGCTATATCCTGCTTCGCCTTCTTCCCGAACATCTTTCCCAAGTCAAACATTGTTATAACCTGAAATTGAAGAACCTCGCGGCGTTTTCAGCGGTCGCCTGGCCCACTTTCCCAACATCCAGGCCTTTCACTTCCGCGATGTACGCCACGGCTTCGCGTATGCTTTCCGGGGACTTGCCCACATACGGGCAGTCGCTTTCCACGACAAGTCTATCCAGCGGCACGATATTAATAACCTTCCTCCTCTCCTTGGAGCGCATGTGCGTCACTGATATGTATCCGCCATCAGCGACTATCTTCCCTGCCTGCTCCTCGCTCCCGCTATAGAAGTGCATGAGCACCCTCAACCCCTTCACACGGGGCAGAATATCATCCACTGCATCCTTCGGCACTTCACCGCCATCCGGATTCGGATTGTTGCGCGAGTGTATCACGAGCGGCAGGTCCATCTCCCTGGCCAGCGAAACCATCCTTTCAAACACAGCGCGTTCGTGCTCCACATCCTCCTTGGTCTGCGCCCATTTGTAATCCAGCCCCACCTCCCCTATCCCGTTCGGCTTGTTCTGCCTTATGAAATCCACCCACTCGTCCAGCATTTCAATGCCTTTCTTGATGGCCGTCTGGGGCGCGATGCCGAGTATGATGGGATATCCCTTCTGCGCCCTCAGCTCCACCGCCTTCCTGTTGGACGAGTGCGAATAACCGGCCACCACAGGCAGTATATCAGCTGGCAGCTCATAGCCTTTTTTCATGTCGTAGAGATGCGTGTGAGAATCCACGAGGGTCATATTCAGATTTAAAAACCCTAGTGTTTTATAACTAATAGCTCTCATTGTCAGGTGTAAAAATGGTAGAGAAAGTATTTGCCGTAGCTAAGGAACTGAAGATAGGGAAATATGTGCTCATAGACGACATCCCCTGCAAGGTGGTGGAGATAGAAAGCTCCAAGCCAGGCAAGCACGGGGCTGCCAAGATGAGGGTGACTGCCATGGGCGTGTTCGAGGGGCAGAAGAAGACCCTGCTCACCCCGGGCGATGCCGATGTGGATGTCCCGATAATAGAGAGGAAGAACGTAGTCATACTTTCAGTCTCGGGCAACAGCGCCCAGGTCATGGACCAGCAGACCAACGAGGTGTACGACCTGGAGGTGCCTGCCGAGCTCCAGGGCCAGGCTGTGGCCGGAAAGGAGGCTGAAGTGCTTGAGGCCATGGGCAGGAAGAAGGTGGAGAGGATAAAATGAACGTCAACATAGTATCGAATACCGATAACAAGCTCCTTGACCGCAAGGAGATAGAAGCCGAGGTAAGCTTTGATGCCGCGACGCCGAAGAGGTTCCAGCTCAAGGAGGCCGTGGGCCAGAAGATAGGCGCCAATCCGGAGCTGATGGTCCTCAGGAAGGTCGTCAACGCGTTCGGCAGCCACACGGTGAGGATCACAGCCTATGCATATTCCAGCAAGGAGCTGCTCATGGCGACCGAGCCGACCTATGTGAAGGTCCGCGAGGGCATGATGCCGAAGCCAGAGAAGAAGAAAAAGGCCGCCCCTGCGCCTAAGAAGAAACAGGTCTAAGAAGAAACAGTGATGATTATGGCTGAAGAGAAGAAGAAAGCGGCTCCGGCCCCGAAGAAGAAGGAAGCGAAGAGGGCCTACAAGCCCGGCAAATCCTGCCCGAAATGCGGTGCCGGCGTCAGGCTCGCAGAGCACAAGGACAGGCGTGCCTGCGGCAAATGCGGGTACTTCGAGCGGAAATGAGACCACTTCCAGCGCCCATGATTCTGTTCCTCGTCCTCGCCGTCATAGCCGCTGCAGTGTTCATGCTGACCGCAGGATGCTCGGTCTTCCAGTATGGTTTCTGCGGTCCGGTGCTGGACAATTACATCTACCTGGGCTCAGGCTCCATACATCTTCTCCTGCTGTCAGCCGCCCTGTTTTTCCTTTGGAAAAAGGATCTCCGGGGCACCCTGGCTTCCATGGGGGTAAACCTTGATATCAGGAGCCATGCCCTTTTCACAGCCATAGGCCTCACGGCCCTTTTCACAGTATTGTTCTGGCTCCAGCTGGCGGCGCTGGCGGTCGGTTTCAACGACCAGCAGAAGGTGACAGAGAAGGTGAGCGACCTTCCGTTGCTCGTGCTGGCGCTGGCAGTTATAGTCGCGCCTTTCACAGAAGAGCTGTTCTTCAGAGCGATGCTGCTCCCGCGCGCAGGCATACTGCTTTCGTCCCTGCTGTTCGGCCTCCTGCATTTCTCATACGGTTCTGTGGTGGAGATGGTCGGCGTGTTCGTGATAGCCATGCTGCTGGCGTCCATATACAGGATTTCCAGGAGCGTGGTGCCATGCATCGCCATCCACCTGATATACAATTTCCTGTCCATAGCAGTGATGAAGCTGATGCTATGAAGGTACTTGGCATAGAGAGCACCGCGCATACGCTTTCCATCGGCATAACCGATGGCGGCAGGGTGCTCTCCAACATCATAGATACTTATTCCGGCGGAGCAGAGGGCCTGATACCAAGGAAGATGGCAGACCATCATGCCAATGTCTTCGCGTCTGTCCTCGCCAAAAGCCTCGCGTCAGCAAAAGCAAACACAAACAAAAAAACAAGCGCGAAACTCGAAAAAAAACTAAACAAAAAAATCAACACAAAATCCAGCGCGAAACTCGATTTCTCAGATATCGATATTATCGCGTTCTCCCAAGGCCCAGGCATCGGCTCCCCGCTTTCAGTGGGCATAGCCGGAGCGAAATATCTCGCCCTGAAACACAATAAGCCGCTCATCGGCGTGAACCACTGCTATGCCCATGTCAAGATAAGCGAGCGCATGTGCAGGATGGACAAGCCGTTGATATTATACCTTTCAGGGGGCAACAGCCAGATACTGCTAGAGGACGATAATGGATACTACCATATACTCGGGGAGACGCTCGATATGGGGATCGGCAACATGTTCGACTCGTTCGCGCGGGCAATCGGGATGAAGAAGGCGCATGGCGGTGCATTGGCGAAGCTCGCAGAAGGCGGGAGATACGTGCCGTTGCCGTATTCAGTGAAAGGAATGAACCTGGTCTTCTCAGGTCTCCAGACCGCAGCGGAGAAAGCGGCGAAGACACATCAGCACCGCGATGTGGCGTATTCGTTGATGGAGACTTCTTTCGCCATGACCTGCGAAGTCACAGAGCGCGCGCTTTTCCTCACAAACAAGAAGCACCTAGTGGTTTGCGGAGGTGTCGCCCAGAACAAAAGGCTCCAGCAGATGCTGAAGC
>JACCLH010000068.1 GCA_013425375.1 Microcaldota archaeon
GTCGCTGACCTGATAAGCTTTGACAACAAGCACACGAACGCTGTGGAAGCCGCTGGAGGGGCGAGGCTGCTCTATGTGGTCGTGGACAGCGTGGATACGGCCACCGCGACCATAGAGAAACTGAAGGCTGCCAGGGCAGGAAGGGCGACGTTCATACCTTTGGATACAGTACGCACGAACGCGCCTGCGAAAGCCAGCGGGTTCTCATCGGTCATTGAAGTGGTCGAGTTCAAAAACGAAGTGAGGCGGGCAGTGGAATATGTCTTCGCAGACACGCTGCTTGTGGATTCCGTGTCCGATGCGAAAAAGCTCGGCATAGGGACAGGAAGGATGGTCACACTGGATGGCGAGATATTCGAACGCTCGGGCATAGTGAGCGGAGGCCGCACCCAGGGCGGCATGCTCGGAGCCAACCAGCTCAGGAAGATAGAGAACGAACTGAACGAAGTGAAGGAGACGAAAGACGCTTTCCTCCAGGAACTCTACTCCATAAGGGAAGAGGAATCCAGGATGAGGGCGGAGAAGTCCCAGATAGAGATAAAGATAAAGACGCTTGAGATGACACGGAAGATGGAGGATGAAAGGAGGAAGGAGAGCGAAGCGCTGATAAAAAGGAAAGAGCAGCTCGGCGAGGAGATATCCAGGCTGGGGAATGAGATAGGGGCCAGGCATACTGAGAAGGACAAGCTGAAGGAGTCTTTGGGCTCCATGGAGAAGAAGGCTTCTGACCTGAAGACAGAGCTGCATGCGGCAGAGGAAGAATTCAGGAAGCACACCGAAGCCACAAGCAAGAAACGGGCGGAGATGAGCGCCAGGGTGTCATCGCTCCGCGCCAAGATAGAAGGCAAGAAGAGCGAATCCGAGCTGCGCCTGAAGGAGCTGACGGCCAAGGAGGAGAGGCTGGGCAAGTTCGGCAAGGACGAGAAGGACGCCCACCACAGGATAGGCGAAGTGAAGAAGCAGATAAAGGACGAGGAAGCTGAGATCACCACCGTGGAGGGGAAGATAAGCGCTGTCAGCAAGGACATAGAGAAGCTTTTCGAGCAGCTGAAATCCTGTGAGGAGGAGCTTGAGGCCATCGGGGGCAAGCGCGGCAGGATAAGGCTGGACCTGGACAAGGCAGGAAAGGACATGGGCCAGTTCACGGTGAAGAAGGCGACCGCGGCCACAAGGCTGGAGGATATCAGGGCAGAGTTCGCCTCATACTCCTCGGCCGAGTTCATCAAGGCCAGCAGGGAGGAGCTCAACAGGATGATAACCGATGCCGAGACCACGCTCGCAGCGCTCGGCAACGTCAACATGGCGGCCATAGAGATGTACGGCAAGAAGAAGGCTGAGATAGAGGAGGCTGAGGGCAGGATAACCAAGCTGGATGAGGAACGCGGGGCCATCCTCTCCATGATAAGCGAGATAGAGGAGCACAAGAAGGATGCGTTCACAGAGACCTTCAACGCCGTCAGCCAGAACTTCAGCGGCATGTTCAAGCACATCAACGTGGGCCAGGGGCACCTTTACCTGAGCGACCCGGCCAACCCGTTCGAGAGCGGGCTTTTCATAAAGCTCAGGAGGAACAACCAGGACCACTCGCTGGACGCGCTGTCAGGCGGCGAGAAGACGCTGGTGGCCCTCATGTTCATATTCGCGTTGCAGCTGTTCAAACCGGCGCCGTTCTACATCCTTGACGAGGTGGACGCGGCGCTGGACAAGCCCAACAGCAAGAACCTGGCGGACCTGGTGACGAAGATGAGCAGGGACAGCCAGTTCATACTCGTGACCCATAATGATACGGTCATGTCGAATGCCGAATCGGTGATCGGTGTGACGAAATCCGACAACGTATCCAAGCTGGTCGGAATAAAACTCAAGCAGGTGGTGACTCAAACATGAAAAGAGTGCTTTTCGTAGGGAGATTCCAGCCGTTCCATCATGGCCATCAGTATGCCATCAAGAAGCTGCTGAAGAAGTACAAAGAGGTGGTGGTGGTCATAGGCAGCTCCGAGGACTCGTTCACCCTGGAGAATCCTTTCACATGCGGCGAGAGGATAGAGATGATCCGGCTGTGCTTCAGCAAGTCCGAGCTGGCCAGGATGGTGATAATCCCTGTGCCGGACGTCAATGACAACAGGATATGGGTGGAGCATCTGTTCATGCACATACCCCCGGTGGAAGAGGTCTATTCCAACAACCCGCTGGTCAAGATGCTGTTCTCGAAGCACGGCATCCTGGTGAAGACCGTGGAATTCTACGACCGCGGACCGAAGGAAGGCTCCACCATAAGGAGGCTCATGGCCGATGGCAAGAAGGAATGGGCAATCCATGTGCCCAAGAACGCTGTGAGATACCTGGAATCCATAGAGGCGGACCAGAGGATAAAGAAGCTCGTCAGGATGGGAGCGAGGCACTCCTGACGATCACACGATGCGGTAGGAAATCACACGGCCGCCGATCACGGTGGCGCTGACATTCAGCGATAGGCTGTCGCCCACCGCATACTCGTTGCCGGTCTCGAGCACGAATGGCGTGGCGCCGAAGTCGTACCCTGCCGATGAGTTGGAGATGTCAAGCGTGTAGCTGTAGCTCACGGTCGAGTTGAACTGGATGTCCGGGGTCTGGTTGGTCGCTATCACCAGGGCAGATGGCGGCAGGCTGTACTGCACGTCCTGGAAGTTCAGTGCCAGTTCGGTGACGTTGGTGAACGACGGCTCCACCTGGGCGCTGGACGCGTCTATGTAGGTTATGTACGGGAACTGCTTCTTGGTCATTATCTGCCCCACAGTGAGCGGGGACTGGAATATGATGGAGTCGATGCGCCTGTAGCTGACCGTGCCGTACGCTGAAAGGTTTCCGAGCGAGTCCCTGCTCTCCCATGGTATGGAATACATGTATATCTTGCCGTTCAGCGAGGCGACCGCAGCTTCCATCGGTATGTCGACCTGCTGCGTCATGATGGATGCTGAGCGGTAGTCTATGATGAAACCTTCGCTGACCACTGCGATAATGGATACCGAGACATCGCTGTCCATATCAAGCATGGGCTCGGTGACCACGCGGATGACGCCGTAGGCAGGGGTGGCGTTGATGTCTCCGGTGGCTGTGTCCACGACTATGTCCTCTGTGACCGCTATGTTGGCTATGGAAAGCGAGCTGACATTCTGGGTCCTCAGGAATGCCGCGATGGGATAGACATCGTCCCTGGTCTCGGTCTCCACCACGATGCCATCCTGGTCTGTCCTCACGTTCTTCACGCCGTCATGCAGCCTGAGCTGGTCTATGACGGCCTGGCTGGTGTTCAGGGGGAGCACGAGCAGAGGGTCATAGGTGCGGATGGTGCCGTTGAAGACTGCCGTGCCGGTGACGTTGCGGCTGGAAGTGTCGGTTGGGGATATCTGCTTGTATCCGCCGCCGAAGAAGAACAGCTCGGTTATGAAGCCTACGACGACCAGCAATGCCAGTATCTTTATGATGTCGTTCTTTTCCATGTTGAACTACCCGCACGTGAACTTGATTTGATGAGAAAGCTAATAAGAATGATTAAACTTAAAAATGGGAGCCGGGTGCGCGCGGCTCAGATGCCGTCCATCGCCTTCGCGATGATAGCCATGGCGTCAAGCTTTGCCGCGGCCTCCTTGTATAGGACGAGCCTGTCGCGGTCCAGGGTCTTTGCGTATGCGATGGCGGCCCAGAGGCTCTCTTTCGTGAGGAGCTCCCTGTCCAGCATGATGCCGACATCCTTCCTCTCGAGCACCAATGCGTTGTTGCACCTCTCTGAATAGCTCCTGTCCACTATGCATAGCACTGGCTTGCCGTAGGAGAGCGCCTCCATGATGGTGGTGTGGCCGCCATGGCAGATGACGAGCTCCGCATCCTCATAGCAGGCCCTCATGTCGTTCTTCCCGCCATACACCGCCTGGTTCCCGAGCCAGGGCCTAAGCTCCTTCTCCAGGCTGCCGGACACCAGGAACCTCCTGCCGTGCCGTATCTGCTTCTGCTTCTGCACCAGCGGCCCTGCGAAAGCGAGCGGGAACGAGCTGTCCAGGTTGAGGGCGGTGACAGTGAGCGGCGGCGGGAAGTCAGGCACCATGATGAGGCGCGCTGAAAGCATCATCCTGTCCAGCAAAGAGCCTGCGACCTTCCTCTCCAGCTGTCCGTGCACGCCTATCAATGCAGAGGTGTCGTTGGTTATGTATATCGCCTTCTTGCGCGCCAGGCCGGCTATCGCGAGGCCGAGCGGCGAGCCGTCCACTATTACAAGGTCCACCTTCCTGAAATGCGATTGTATCTTCGCCAGGCTGGCAGGCCTGAGGAAGCTCAGCAGGTCCTTGATGTCTGTGGCGATCCGGACCTTCTCCTTTCCGGTCTTTATCACGTAGGGGGGCGGCACCTCTATGAAATCCATCCTGTTGAGCCTGCAGAATTCCGCGCCCTTGCCGAAGGTCATGATAGGGAAGCCGAAATGCCTTGATATTATGCTGTCCCTGGCAGCATGGCCGTAGCCGTTGCCTTCTGAGAATATGAGCGCTTTCATATCATCCCTCTGGCTGCTGCTGGGTGACGCAATGTATCGCGCCCAGGCCCCAGACAAGCGGTTCGCAATATATCGGCACCACTTTCCTGCCTTTGAAATGCTCCTCCAGCAGCGCTATGGCTTTCTGGTCATTGGCATGCTTGAAGACAGGGAGCAGGACCGCTGAATTGCCTATGTAGAAGTTGGCATAGCTGGCCGGGAGCCGTCCGTAATGCGAATGGACCGGACCTGGCATCGGCAGGGCCTTCACTTCCAACGGCTCGCCGTCCTGGTCGCGCGCCTTGTTCAGCGTGTCGAAATTGTGGCTGAGCCGGGCATGGTTCTCGTCTGACTTGTGCTCTTCGGTCGCGCAGAGCACGGTCCTTGGCCCGACGAACCTCGCTATGTCGTCTATATGGCCATCGGTGTCATCGCCAGCGATGCCTTCCTTGAGCCAGATTATGTTCGAAGCGCCAAGGTATTCCCTGAGATGATCTTCTATCTGCTCCTTGCTGAGATGATGGTTGCGGTTCGGGTTGAGCAGGCACTGCTCGGTCGTGAGCAGCGTGCCCTTGCCATTGACTTCTATGGAGCCGCCTTCAAGGATGATTCCGGGCTTCACGACTTCCATGCCGAGCATGGGGACAAGCCTTGAGACCACATGGTCGTCCTTCATCAGTTCCTCGTATTTCCCTCCCCATGCGTTGAACGTCCATTTCGTGATTTTAAGCTTTCCATCGCTCCTGACGAATATCGGGCCGTAGTCCCGCATCCAGACATCCACTGTCTTTATCCTGTGGAGGAAAACGTTCCTGGCGGCTCCGGCCTCGTCCAGCATCTTCCTGGCGCGCTCCTCGGCCTTCTCATCATCCACGAGCACATTGACCTTCTCGCCATGGCTGAGGGCGGCTATCATCTGGACATAGATGTCTTCCACCTTGGGAAGGGTATCGCCGGGAAACGTCTCCGGGTCTTTCGGCCAGGACAGCCATGTGGCTTCATGGGGCTCCCATTCCGCAGGCATCATGTTTGCCATATCATCCCTCTGTTATCCTGCCGTACGTCTCCGGCCTCCTGTTGTGGAAGAAGCGCCACCCTTCCCTGACTTCCTTGCCGAGCGAGAGGTCTATCTCAGACATCACTATCTGCTCCTTGTCGCCTCCCCTGGCGAGCAGGGTGCCGAACTGCGAGCTGATGAATGAGCCGCCCCAGAACTGCATGCCGCCCTCCCTGCCGACGCGGTTGATGGCTGCGACCGCGACGCCGTTGGCTATCGCATGGCCCCGCTGGACAGTGGTCCATGCATCCTGCCAGCTCCCTTCGGACTGCTCTGTACCATATACAAGGCCTATGGAGGTCGGATAGAATATTATTTCCGCTCCCATCAATGAGACTATGCGCGCGGCCTCAGGGAACCACTGGTCGTAGCAGATGAGCGTGGCTATCCTTCCGTATTTCGTGTCGAACACCCTGTAGCCCAGGTCGCCAGGCCTGAAATAGCTCTGCTCATAGAACTTCGGGTCGTGCGGTATGTGCATCTTGCGGTATTTGCCGAGCGCCTTCCCGTTCTGGTCGAACACAAGGGACGTGTTGTAGAAAGATTTCCTGTCCTTCTCGAAAATCGAACCCCCAACCACCACCACGTCGTTGTCTTTCGCTGCCTTTGAAAGCGCTGCCGAGGCATCTCCAGGTATGGCTTCCGCGTATTTAGACGCATCAGCTTTCTCCTCCTGCGGGAAATACGGCGATGTGAAAAGCTCAGGCAATGCGATTATATGCGCACCGCGCGATGCGGCTGTCTCTATCTGTTTCGCTGCCTTGGCTACGTTCTTCGCAGGATCATCAGACATGGCCATCTGCACAAGGCCCAATGTGACTTTCATCAACAAACCTCCTTCAAACCTCCTGGCTGAGAAGCTTTTTTAACCTCTTCAGGCTCTGCTGCGGTTTTTCTATGGTGTTGAGGAGATAGACCGGAGCCTCTGAGAAAAACTGGGAGAAGAAAGCCTTCCTCTTCGCGAGCTTGGCTTTCGTGCGCATGAGCTGGTGCGGGTTGCAGAAATCATTCTTCACCATGAATGCGAGCGCTTCCTTCGTTGTGAGGCGTTGCAGCGGCGGGAGTTTTTTGTCGCGGGTGAGCAATATGGTTATCGCGAGCGTTGAATCGCTCCGTATCCTGCCGCTGCCCAGCAGCTGCCTGACATCCACCACAGCGCGCTCCCTGGAGTCCTTCCTCAATCCTTTCAGCCTCTCGCGGTATTCAGGCCAGTCTGCTCCGAGATTGCCGCGTATGTAGGAATTCTTCTCAGATGAATAGACCAGGACCGAACTGTCAGCCTGCCTCACGAAGAACCAGTCATCAGTGATGAAATTGCAGCGCTTGTCAAGAAGCAGGCCGTATGTCAGGGTGGTCTTGCCGCTGCCTGACGGGCCTATTATCGCCATGCCCCTGCCGTTGGCGTCTATGAACGAGCCGTGGACAGAATATCTCCTGTGCTCTGATGTGAAGTCCTCAAGGAACTCGGCTACAAGGGCGAGCGCGATGCTCTTTATCCAGCCGTAATAGTCGCAGCCCTCCACGATGACCGTCTTGGACTGCGGCTCGTAGCGGACGCGCATTCGTTTTCCGCGAGACACGGAACGCGAAACAGAAAACAGCCTTGCGTGCGGCCGTATCCAGTCAGGCATCTGCTCGAAGTTGTCCTCCCACATGTCCTTGAACTCATGGCTGTCTGTGAATAGCTTCACGCAGGTGCCGTGGATGGATGCCTTCCGTTCGAAAAGTGCTGGAGAGTAGAGCTTTTGCATGAGGAGTTCTTTGGTGCGGGGCGAAATCTTTTCTACAGCATAGGATGCGGACATGTGTGGAAATCAGAGTATAATCTTTATTAGGCTGCTTTATCGGGCTGGTACAGTGAATCCGAACATCTTCTGACACGAAACGTTTGGCGTTGTATTTTCTAATCTTTTCTGAGAAAAAGCCCCAAAGCCCTGGTAGCAATCCCATGCACATCAGGGCATTTGGAGGCAATCCCATGCCTCATTGCCATGCA
>JACCLH010000069.1 GCA_013425375.1 Microcaldota archaeon
TGCATGGCAATGAGGCATGGGATTGCCTCCAAATGCCCTGATGTGCATGGGATTGCTACCAGGGCTTTGGGGCTTTTTCTCAGAAAAGATTAGAAAATACAACGCCAAACGTTTCGTGTCAGAAGATGTTCGGATTCACTGCCTCCGGCTATTCAGCAATGTTTATAAACTTAAACTGCAAATCGTCTAACAAGACAACATTTACGTATGGTGATTAGGATGGCCAAGTACCTTATAGCAAGACAACTCTCAGGGAAGAAATTGGTGACCAACGAAGGCGATGATTTCGGAAGACTCGTTGACCTGGAAGTCAATGAAGTCAGCGGCAAGATCGAAAGCCTCATAATCGAGCCGAACCCGGACAGCGACCTGGCCAGCAAGATGAAGAAGGACGATGGCATGGTCCACATCCAGTACGAGAGCGTGCTGGCGGTCGGAGACTTCATCATCGTCGAGAAAAGGAACATGGCCTACTGAAGGCCTGAATCCATCCGGATCCGCTCAGGAGGGTCCGTTCTATCCTATTTATGCTGTCATACATCGCGGGTATCGATGAAGCTGGCAGAGTTTTGTGAATACAAACTGCAAGCAGCGTCATCGGTCCGTTGGTCATATGCTGCGCTTTCTGCAAACGCGACGACGAGAAGCTTCTCCGCAAGCTCGCGTCAAAGGATTCCAAAGCCCTCACACCAGCTCAGAGAGAGGAGGCCTACGAGAAGCTCAAGGCATTCTGCACCTTCAGGTGGGTGGAGGTCAGCGCCGCGGACCTGAACACCCTCATGAAGACCATGTCCCTGAATGACATAGAGGCCAAGTTCATGGCCGCGCTCATGAAGAAGCTGGACGAGGGCGATGTCATGATAGACATGCCTGACCGCTACTCCTGGACCTTCCGCAAACGGATGGAGAAATTCGGGGCCGACAAGTTCGAGGCCGAGCACAAGGCCGACGAGAATTATCCCATCGTGGCAGCCGCATCCATCTGCGCCAAGATCATCCGCGACAGGAAGGTGGAGGAGATAAAGAAGGCCACGTGCGATTTCGGCAGCGGCTATCCGTCGGATCCCAAGACCATAGACGCGCTGAAGGACAAAAACAAGCGCGCAGTGGTGGAGGCGTTCGTCCGCTTAAGATGGAAGACCCTGGACCGGATAAAACAAAAGAAGCTTTTCGAAGGAGAGGAAGAGGCTGGCTGAGCGGATTCCGATGGCCAAAGTCACCATAGTCAACGATGGCGTCACGCTGGATGTCCCTGACGGCGCCCGTCTTCTTGAGTATGCGAAGGCAGGCTCAGGCATGCTTTTCGGCTGCGAGAGCGGCAGATGCGGCACATGCATCTGCAGGGTCGTCAAAGGGAAAGAGAACCTTATTCCACGCACCCAGCTGGAGGAACAGCTATGCCGTCATAGGGATGAGCGGTTGGCCTGCCAGATATGGGTGAAAAAGGGAGAAATAGAGATAGAATACTGAAAGGGACCCAAGCACGGTTCCAAGCCACTATCCCGGATCCACGCCGTTGCTCTCCACTGTGATATGGCCTTTCATGGCCATGTGGGTGACCGAGTAGTATTCGCACTCCAGGGTCTTGTTCATGGTTATGGTGGCGCTCTTTCCAGGCCCGAGAACGGTAGTGTCGAACGCCTGCTTGCCGTTTATGAAGCAGGTCGCCGAGCGCGGGTAGGCGCCATCGTTCTCCCATGTCACCCTGTCCTTCACCTTCACCGTGATGTCCGCCGGATCATAGGCGAAGTCCTTTATGGAGATGGTGTATTCCTGGGGCACATACTCCGCAGGCTTCTCCTTCTCCACGGTGAATGTCACTTCCTTGGATATCTTCGGTGAATAAGGGGTCTTGTCGTTGTTGTAGAGCTCCACCTTCACAGTGTGCTCTCCTGTCGCCAGGCCGCTCAGCACATAAGTCTTGGTGGTGACAGTCAGCGGAGTGCCGCCATCCACTGTCACCTTGAAGTGGCCTTCCCCTGTCTTGGCCGCCCCGCCTGGCTGCTTGAGCACCAGGTTCTGGGTGCTCATGGTGAGCGATACATCCCCGACATCCCCCTGGACCGGCACGGCCTCTCCTGCTCCAGGGCTTGTTATCGTGAACGAAGGCATCTTCACCGGGGGCGGTGGTGGAGGCGTCACATTAGTTTCATTGGTGACGTTCTGCGGCTGCTCAGGGCCCAGACAGCCCGCTATCATCAGAGTTACCAGGATTAAACCTAACAAGAGATGTCTCATGGAAAGCCATTTATCCGGTTGATTATTAAAAACATTCCCCTGCGTTTCTTACTCATGATAAAGGCTGTCCTCTTTGATTTCGACGGAGTGGTGGTGCAGTCCGAGCGCCTGCACATGGACAGCTTCATGGAGCTGCTGGCGCCTTTCGGCGTGAAGGTGTCAGAGGAGCGCTGGTACCGTGAGTTCGCAGGCACAGGTTCCAGGAGCATAATCAAGCGGCTGGCTAAGGAATATGGCATCAGGGAGGATATCGGCCGGCTGGTGGAAAAGAGGAAAAAGCTCTATGAGGACCGCGTAAGGAACGGCGAGCTGCGGGAAACCCGCGGCGTGAAACCGTTCCTCAATGCCCTAAGGAAAAGAGGCATCAAGGCCGCCATAGTCTCGGGCAGCCACAGCTCCAACGTCAGCCTTGCCATATCCACGCTCGGCCTGGACGGCCTTTTCGACCTGGTCGTGAGTGGGGACGACGTGGATGCGAGGAAGCCTGACCCGGGCCCGTTCCTCCATGCTGCCGAGAAGCTGGGTGTGAAGCCTTCAGAATGCCTTGTCATAGAGGATTCCTATGCCGGTTGCGAGGCCGCGAGGCGGGCACGCATGCGGCTGGTCGTCGTCCGCTCGCCTGCAAGCAAGGGTTTATATGGATACGATGCGATAATAGATGACTTTTCGGAGTTTCCGCTCGAGATGATTTCAACATGATAAAGCTTGAGCTGGACCGGAAAAAGCGCTCTCTGTTTGTCAAGGAGCCGTCCGACGTCTCCTCGCTCCAGAACGGTTTTTACGGCCAGATGAAAAGGGGCATAATACACCTGACGCCAGAGGAAGCCCTGTACGTGATGGACATACGTAACGGCAGGTGCTATGACGAGGCAGGCAACGAGCACCGCTTCAACGAGGTGGCCTCGCTTTTCCTGAGGAACAGGAAGCTTCTCGCCCGCTACCTCACCTACAAGGACTACAGGGACAAGGGGCTCATACCCAGGCCTGTGGCAGAGGCAGAGGGCAATTACGGCCGCACGGTGCTGAAGAGATACGCCAGTTCGGACTTCAAGCTGGACTCCTTCTCGTTCGACGGCTTGTTTTTCCCGAACGACCTGCTCACCCTGGTGGACGACGAGACTGTCGGCAAGGAGCTGTACGAGCGCTATTGGATAGGCCAGTTCGGCACATACAAGGCCGCCCACCGCGGCAGGCTGTCGAAATACGACATCTACGAGACCATATTCCTGCTGAAGCACGGCAGCCTGCATCTCAAGAACGTGAAGCTGGCCGATGTGGAGAAGGCAGCCCACAAGAGGATAAAATTCTTCAGCGACATGTACCTGGTGTATGAGGACTGGAGGCGCAGGGGCTATGTAATCAAGACCGGCTTCAAGTTCGGCACACACTTCAGGATATATTTCCCCGGCGCATCCCCTGTGCGCTCAGAGGAAGAATGGATGCATTCCAAGCACGTCATACACGTGTTCCCAAGGAAGAACAAGCTGATAATCTCGGAATGGGCCCGCGCCATCCGTGTGGCGCACAGCGTGAAGAAGACATTCATCCTTGCCATCCCGGGCAAGAAGTCTCCGATAAAGGTGAATCTGAAGAAGCCCAGGCTGGACTTCCTGCTCTATCACAGGAAATCCGGCGGCATAGAAACGCCCAAGGACGGCTCGCCCAAGTACCTCATGTACTCGCTGACCGAAGACGAGTATATAGGCGGGGAGGGGCTGGCAGAGGCCCTGGCTGAGTGCAAGCACTTCGGCCTTGAGATGCTGATGGCCATATCTGACCGGGAGAGCAGCGTGACCTATTATGTGATAAAGGAGATAGAGCTCCCGGGAAGCGAATACGAGTATTACGAAATTGAGTGGGTTCAACCGTGAACCCGCAGCTCGCCAAAAGCGAGCTTTTGTCGATAGAATGGGTGCAACCATAGGTGGATATCATGCAAGTCAAAGCAAGCCATATACTGGTGGAGAACGAGGAAACCGCAGAGAAGCTCAAGGCAGAGCTGGATTCAGGCGCTGATTTCGCCAAGGCAGCGAAAAAGCATTCCCTGTGCCCCAGCGGCAAGTCCGGCGGTGATTTGGGATTCTTCGGCAAGGGCCAGATGGTGAAAGAGTTCGAGGATGCGGCTTTCTCCCTGCCTGTCGGGGTCGTATCAAAACCGGTCAAGACACAGTTCGGTTATCACCTCATCGTCGTGACCGCCAAGAGGTAGAAAACCAACCTTTTTAATCTATTTGTTTCATAACTTGTATTTGTATGGTAAATGAGATTTACCATAGCGGACAAATTTTTGCGAAAATTTGTCGTGGTGTGTAAATGAAGGCGGCAGGTATAATCATTCTATTGCTCATGCTATCGCTCAGTTCTGCCGTTCTGATAGAGTCGGCCGGCATGAGCGGATTCGCCAATGACACTGTCACAGCGAAATGCCTGGAGCCCGATGTCAAGGAGATATACCTCTGCTCCGGAGATGTTGTGAAGACCGTTTCCGCTGTGCCTGGGACAGGCAGCACGTTCCTTAGGCCTGACGGCAAGAACATCACCTGCCCGGATGTGGCTCCTTCGCAGATGGGCGCTGAATGTATGCAGCTGATGGTTCCGAATTACTGCCAGCTCCAGATGGACTGCAGAGAATTCGCAGCCCCTATGAAGCCTGAAGAGAACACGACTGTAGTCAATGACACTGCTCCTTCACCAGTTGATGATGCAAATAAGGCGTCTTCCAAACCAGCCGCTGAGCCGGCCAAGAAGTCTGAAAGCGGCCCTCCTGGCGTTTTGAAGTACAACGGAGAAGGCGAGTCCCTGCTCAGCTACCTGGCAGCGTTCATAGCGGTCCTGGGCATCGCTGCTGTCGGCATACTTTTCGTCCTGTTCAGGAAAAGCCTCGCAGAAGAGGAAGCGTGAATCTGCTGATTGTCAAAAGAAAAAGAATTGGGCCTGTCGTGGCCTGCCGCCACTTTATTCCCAATTTTTCCTGAGACAAAACCCAGAAGCAACTGTAGGCAAATGAAAAATTGGGCCTGCTGAGATCTGTTCATCCGCTTTTTAACAGCCCGTTTTGGGCCGCCTTTTCCTAAAAGGCGGAAATTGAACTCAGGACCTACGGCTTTCCTAGTAGGCTTACAGCCAGTCTTATACTGTGCTAGAACGCGCCATATAAGACCGTCGCTCTAACCTGGCTGAGCTACAGGCCCATTTGAATTAGAATACACCGATAAACGTTTTTAAAACCCTTAGGCGCCTCAATCATAGCATGTATAAAATCCTCTTCGGCAAGGAACCCGCAGCCGGCATACTCTACAATTCCAAGAACATAGTGGACAGCATGAAGCGGAAGCCCAGCCTCGCCATAGTGCTTGTCGGCAACGACCCTGCCTCGGAGATATACGTCAAGAAGAAGATGGAGAATGCCGGGGCGGTCGGCATACGTGCCCGCCTGGAAAAGCTGCCGGATGATATCAGCGAGGCTCGTCTCCTGGCCCTGGTGAAGAAGCTCAACAGCGACCCCACAGTGGACGGCTTCATAGTGCAGTCCCCGCTTCCCAAACATATCAACTACAGCCGCGTCGTGGAGGCCATAGAGCCCAAGAAGGATGTGGATGGCTGGACATCCACCAACATGGGCAAGATGTTCCTCGGAATCGGGGAGACGTTCATGCCTGCCACCCCGATGGGCATAATCAAGCTCCTGGACTATCACGGCGTCCAGATTGCCGGAAAGGACGTGACGGTCATAGGCAGGGGCAACGTGGTGGGGAAGCCCCTCGCTTTCATGCTCTTGGAAAGGCACGCTACCGTCACCATCTGTCATTCCAAGACCAGGAACCTGGCTGAGCACACCAAGAACGCCGACATCATCATAGCGGCCGCAGGCGTACCCGGGCTGGTCAAAGCCGACATGGTCAAGGAAGGCGCCTATATCATAGACGTGGGCACCACCAGACTAGGCGAAAAGACGGTCGGAGACGTGGATTTCGAGCGGGTCATACAGAAGGCGAACTGCAGTCCTGTGCCTGGCGGGGTTGGTCCCATGACCGTGGCCATGCTTATCAGCAACGTCATAGAGGCCGCGATAAGAGCGCGGGGTAAGCACGGTTGATCTCATCGGCCCTGCGTATGAGCATCTTGTGCACGCCAGAGCCGTATTGCATGGCCTTTTTCTTTCTCATCAAAGCAGTCTTAGGGGCGCCAAGGACCTTGGCAGCTTCCCTCAGCACCCCTTTCTTGAGCTCCCGGTCGTCCATCCTCTCCTCCAGGGGCACAGAGAACATCACTTCGGCCAGGTCCTTGTTGTAGAACGGGAAGCGGGCCTCCAGGCCACAGTTCCTGCATACCTTTTTTATCCATCCGATATCCCGTTGGGGCAGGGTGCGGAACTCGTCCTTCAGCAGGGACTCGAGGTCCTTGCCTTCCTCCTTGTAGAGGTAATACCTCTCATAGCCGACAAAAAGCTCCTCTGCTCCAGAACCGAAGAGCAGCACAGAATGGCCTTTCTTCACGGCTGCCTGGGCCACGCAATAGACCGGCACCAGTATGCCTAGCTTCAGGAGGTCCAGCTTGAGCATGGAATGGCATTTCGCATAGGCGTCCATGGCTATGTTCTCGTCCAGGAGCACGCGGTTGAGCTGGAGACCGAGTTCTGTCGCGACCTTCTCGGCGCACAGCATGTCAGGGCTGCCCTCTGCTCCGGCAGTGAAAAGCTCCACATCGGCGTGTTTTTTCGCCACAGAAGCTATGACTGTGGAATCCACGCCTCCTGAGAACGAGATGGCTACCCGGTCCTCAAGCGTCTGCTCGACGGCACGGTTGATGAGTTCAGATAACTGCAGAATCATAGGATTTGATTTCAGGGAAAACAATTTAAAAACGAGCGAGCACTATCAAACCTATCTAGGGGCTCGTAGCTCAGCTTGGATAGATTGGAGTAGCCATACGCTATTCCGAGTCTTAAGCGACGCTCTCCTATTTTTGGAAAAGGCAACACCCCGTTTTTGGGCACCTTTTTCCAAAAGGCGGAAGGCGAAGGTCGTGAGTTCAAATCTCACCGGGCCCGTTTCTCATTTTCTTGCCACATTCAGTATTTACAGACGAAGCGGTAGGGCTGGATTTTGGGGAAAGCAGGGTGATACAAGAGGGTATCGAGCTCGTTTAAAGTGTTAGATAGTGGTAAAATGCATATGTTTATAAATAGTTCGTAGCATATATGTTATCACAAACAATAGGGGTGATATCTTATGGGTTCAGCACAGGTTATTCCGTTTCCAAGAAAGGACGAAACCGCAACAGGCGGCCTAAAAGCTGCATATTGCAAGAAGGGATTGTTTTACAAAGAAGCAGCGGCCAGTGCAAACGCCGGTAATGTTTTTATGAAAATCCATGCTTCAAAAAAACCATTTTGTGAAGGTATTTACTCAGTAGAATTGGACGTGATCCACGAAGCAAACCCCTTAGAACTCATTCCGGCCTCTCGCGATTACAGACCCGGTCCCTATGTTGAGCGTTTTGAGTTTGTTGCAGGCGGACAACGCACTGAAGGAACTGAAATGAAAGGGGTAAATCTGGAAACAGTCATAGACGTTATAATGTCTAATCCCGCAACCCATATTATGATGGGGGTCGTAGCGCAAGTTTCCAGATTGGTCAAAGACCCCGTAAAAGTCGTATAATCTTTTCTTTTCCAAATTCAGCCCAAAGTAAAGCTTTATATCTATTTTGCACCATAAAAAGCAACATGAAGACGCTGAAAGGCAGAGACAACAAAGACGGCTTCAACGAAGGCCGGAAGCCTGAGTCATCAGAGCGCAGGTTGCCGTCTTGGGTATTGCCTCATGACTGAAACGGGCACGAAGTGGAGGAGCGAAGCGAACTCCACAACTGGCCCGTTTTTTTCTACATCCTCAGCTTCTTCCTGAACTTGATGTAAGTCGCGTAATCTATGTACTTCTTCTTGGTCATGTAATCCTTGGTGCTGGGCGCCTTGTCCCGGATGGCCTCTATCCTGTCAGTGACCGTTATTGCGAACGAGTCGCTTCCTGCCCCTGAGCCGAAGGAGGTCATCAGTATCCTGGCACCAGGCTTGGCCTCATCCAGGACCGCTGTCAGACCTAGGGGGGAAGCGCCTGAATAGGTATTGCCTATCATAGGGGTCAGCAGGCCGGTCTTGATCTTCTCAACAGGCACATCCAGCTTCCTGGCAGCCTCCAGCGGGAACTTGCCGTTGGGCTGGTGGAAAATCACGTAATCATAGTCGCTTACCTTTGTCCCTGTCTTCTCAAGCAGGGCTTCGGTGGCGCTTATCACGTGCTTGAAATAAGCAGGCTTGCCGGTGAACCTTCCGCCGTGGGAAGGGTAGTCCGCCTGCTGCCGTCTCCAGAAATCAGGGGTATCCGTGGTGAACGAGCAGGTCGCGTCGAGGGTGGCTGCGGATTCATTCGCAGGCCCGATTATGTATGCAGCCCCTCCTGATGCCGCAGAGTACTCCAATGCGTCCCCTGGCCTTCCCTGGGCAGTATCCGCGCCTATGGCCATGCCGTATCCTATCATCTTGGAGTCCACCATGGCCATGACTATCTGCATGCCTGCGGTCCCTGCCTTGCAGGCGAACTCGAGGTCAGCGCTGGTGAGATTCGGTGTCGCTCCCAGGGCCTCTGCCACCATGGTGCCTGTAGGCTTCACGGCATAGGGGTGGGATTCGCTGCCCACATAGAGCGCGCCGAGCTTCTTGGGATTTATGCCTGCCCTTGCTATGGCGTTCCTGGCTGCCTCTACGGATATGGTGGTGGTATCCTCGTCCACTCCGCCCACGGCCTTCTCTATGATGCCGAGACCCTTCTCTATCCTGTCCCGGTCCTCGCCCCACACAGTGGCGATATCGCCGGTCTTTATCCTGTAGACCGGTATGTATGCCCCATAACCTATGATGCCTGCCATAAGTATCTCTCTGATGCCTGCAGAACAGGAGTAATAAGACGTTATTTATCTGTCGTTTTTGTTTTATAAAACCCTGCTATTTCGGCTTTGTAGAAATGCTCTAAGAAGGGCCCCGTCTACCGACGCGGTGGAACCGCAAGGCGGTGGGTCCCGCGTCAGCAAGCGCGTCCCTGTGAATGGTCCAGACTAGCGCGGAAGGCTCCTAGAAGTAGGGTTTCTACAGAGCCGCTATTTCCTCTTTTTCTGGGGCTTCTCGGCCTCAGGTTTCCGGCCGGAAAGGAACAGGAACGCAAGGACGGCTATGACGGCAATCCCGGCTATGCCGACCATATATCCGAGGTTAAGCTCGGTGCATCTCACGGTTATCGGCTCTGATTCCTCCATCACCTTGACAAGGTCGAAAGTGGCGCTATTGCCGCTTATCTCACCAGCCACGTCGCCTGCCCGGGCCTCGGCTATATCCAGCGGCATGGTCACGGTATAAGTGATATTGACCTTGAGGAGCTTGAGGTAATAGACGCTCTTGTTGTTGGCCGTCTTGTCCCTGAGGTCTATGGAATCCACGCTTCCGCCGCTGGACTCGGTGACCCCTGCGCCCACCAGCAAATCATCCAAATCCGCAGCGAACCTGTCGCTCGGGATGCTGTTGATGACAAGGGTGTGGGTTATGTCCGGCAGGCCATAATCGCTCGAGAACGAGTAATACGCGCCAGGCGAGAGCTTCTCGCGGATGGCCACCTTCTTGTTGGCCACATCCACGTCGCAGTCCAGGTCGCGGTCGCTTTTGCACAGGACAGCCATCTTCTCCAGGGCATCGCTTGTCAGCTGGTTGGAGAACACAGCCAGCTCCATGCTCTTCTCCATGGTGGAGGTCCCGTCCCGTGCCACCACATGGACATAGGACTGGTCCAGCGCCGCCGCAGCCAGAGGGATAGCCAAAAGAATCAGTACAGCTATGATTTCCACTCTCATGCAAAGCACTCTGAGCTAAGTTTTATAAGGAATCACAGGGCGCTAACACCACCCTCTTGAGAGGGTGGATACAGCGCCATCCTCTATCTGTCATACTATTTCCGCGGAAATGACCTGTGTCTGCTCTGACTTATAAACAGCCCCCACTGCATATTTCT
>JACCLH010000081.1 GCA_013425375.1 Microcaldota archaeon
CTCCGCTGGCAAGGCGACCAGTTATCCTCCCATGCACTCAAAAAGAGCGTGAGTTATGTGGTATCTGTTACGCAATATATATAAACTTTGTCAATAATGTGACAGTTTTTCTACGGGAATGGTGGGCTTTTGATGAGTCGAGTGCCCAAAATAGTTATATAAAATTGTCTTTTATGTTGAAAAACAAACATATTTAATTGGTTTCATATACACCTTCAGCATGGCGAGTATGGGGGGGTCAGCAGAAACAAGCTGGAATGCGCCGGAGGCAAGCGCCCGCCAGGCGGCCAAGGTTGTACCTGGCCCTAAGTATATGCGTAAGCTGCCCCTCGTGGAAAAGCTCATCTGTTGGGATCTTGACGAGACCCTCGGCCAGTTCTATGGCATCTATGCGAGAATCAATGGCCACCAGTCCTCGCGCCGTGATGTGCTGAGACCCGGCATACGTGAAGCTCTCCACAGGCTTTCTGTGCTCGGCTTCACGCACGTTGTGACCACCGTAGCACCGGAAAGGCAGGCGCACGAGGCGCTTAGGGCTTCCGGCCTGTTTGATCTCTTCAGTGGTGTGTTTCACGAGCAGATGATATTGCGCGATGGACGCAAGGACTATTCCGTAGTCGCGAAATCGTTTGGCATCCCGGACGAAGAGCGCAGGAAGAGGATAATAAGCGTCGGAGACATTCTCGAGCTGGACATGCACAGGGGCGGGGTCTCCATATGGGAACCTGATTCCCCCTATCATAGTGCTGGCGTCACTGCAGATTTCATCAAGCTCATGTCTGAAAGCGGGGATGGCAACTTCTGGGATGGCTTCAGAACAATATTCAGCAAAGCAGGGGAATCCAAGCGCCTGAATCAGGATAGCATACATATACATGTGGCCGACGGCTTCGACACATCACTTTTCTATCAGGAGGCATCCGCAATCGCCTGCATACGTGTCCAGGACCACTTCCGTGAAAACCCGGTCCCATTACCCGCGCCTGATGCCGGGGGTGGCCGAGGAATCCAGCCATGACCAGTTTTTAAGAATTACCTTATAGATGATGTTTATGAAAAAGAAAGAGACTCCGGCCGTTCCGCAGATAAGCATACCGGCATCGCCCTCAGCGTTCAAAAAGGCCGATGTCGGGACCTCTGGCATCAAGGTGCTCGGACTGCCCCCAATTCCAGGGGTCGGCTTCCTGCACAGTCCTCGTGAGGCCGTCAGCGCGCCGGAAACACGCAAAGTACCTGTCCAGGAGCTCCTCACAAAGCTCAAACGGATGGCGACCGGCTGGGATAGCGAGATTGAGGCGCTGTTCGGTCTTCCCGAGACGCTTTTCAAGATCGAGCAGGACAATTCGACTTATTATTCGAAAAATGAAGCTTTCGGCATCGGGGACACGCTTACTGGCCTGCAGCAGGGGAGATTCTTCGCCCCGCTTCCTGAATACGGCATCGGTATCTTCAGCACAGGCGGCTCTGTGCAGATAATTCTTATCGACTCAGGCAGGAACATCGTTGTCCGGGGCAAGCTCTTCTCGGTGCACGACCCAGACCAGCAAAAGGACTGGGCGACTTTCAAGGAAGCCATCAACACAACCCTTGCAACCGCCCCAGATGCAAGAAAGCAAGGCGGCGTAGCTGTTTTTGACGGCAGGCTTAAGGTCATTAAGACTCCATAGCCCCCAGTCTCTTTACATCTGTATCTGGGTGCCCAGTCTCCGGATAGGTACTGCCATGCGTCCGCATGGGGCTTTATACACATTTTTAAATACATCTCCACAAATGTATCGCATAGGTGTCTTTATTATGGACTGGAATGACAAGGCAAAAGGTGCGTTAGCTACTGTTCACATCCAGAGGGTAGGATATCTCGTAGATGAGTTTTCCAAAATCCCGGCATACCTGAAAAGCAACATTGCAGCTTCTGCTCATAAAACCAGATGGAGTTTCGTACCGTCCCTCGACGAGCCGCGCTTCAAGCGGGTGGTATCCCATATCAGCACAGCAAACCCCAAAGCGCAAAGAATCGCTGTTCTCATCATGGGGGTCACTTCAAAGGTGGACTCCGCGCAATGGATACGCGCTTTCAATGAGACTTTTATAGGTCCTGATGGCAGGATGCGGGCTGAGCACACGGATGTCCTCCTCAGCCGTTTTTACCAGAAGCTCCAAGGGCTTGCAAGGGACGCAGCCCGTGCTGGGAAATGGATATCTCTAACAGATATACTGGAATCCGGCAAGGAAATCCCAGGATCAAAAGCATAATCCTGTCTTATATCAAAGCCCCGGAAGCCCTCCTGCTGGGGCATAAGAGATGCGGCTTCAGCGCGGGTGGTTCACTGCGATAAACTCGTTCTATGGGCCATCTTGCTATTCAAGTAATTTTCACGCTGTCCGGGCTTCTTCATGTTGGCGATTTCACCAAGCTCCGCAGTGTATACTCCTTTCTTGGCCTTAGTCTCTACGAAGTGCACTCTGATCTGTCTTTCTTTAGGGTAAAAAATCACCCTCGACGTGTGGGCGAACTCTATGGCATATTGGCCACCTTTTTTGACATGGATGTTGCCCACGCTCTTTATGATGTCCTGGAATGAGCCTTCCCCTTCCCTGAGGCGCGCCATCGCGTCTGCAACCTCAAGAAGCTTTGCCACTATCTTCTTCCCCTGTTGTTCAGTCAACGAAGCGAGGTTTTCCAAAGATTCTTCATTAAGTATGACCATGCGCCCGTGCTCACGATTGGTTTCTGGGGGGATGTAGCTCCGCACCTTTTGGAGCGTCTTCTCGGTCATCGCCCTCGCAACAGGGGCGTCCTCTTTTTTCGGGCTCTGTGCCTTTGCCAATTCCCTGTTATATTGCCCAACCAAATCCATATACTTTTCAGTTGAGAGTATGCCCAGGATTGCTTCCTCATGGTATCCGCGGGCTTTCAGGTATTGTTTTGCTGCGTCATAGCCACCGCGCGATAATTCAGCCACGAGCCCGCCATCCTTGTTCTTCGCAAGGATGTTATCAGCAAAGTATTCCGCGCTTTGTTTCGAGTAGTCATGCATCGCCTTATCTATATCCCCGGGACTATAAGCCAGCTCCAGAACACTCCTGGCTTCCGCAGGGTCGTTGTTTCGTATCAGCTCGTCCACATTGTCTCTTTTGAATCTCTCCTGCAACGGCTCGGTCTTTTCCGTCTTTGCTGGCGCAGGGGCCGGGGCAGCGGCTTTCTGCTCGGCGGCCATCTTCTGTTTGTCCTTCTCAGCCTTGACTAGCTTCATTGCATCGCGGAGCGTTTGTTTGGCCGCTATGTTTTCTGGGTTATATTGTGCAGGGCCTGCATTAATGGTGGTTCCCTTATCGAAATCAGCGAAGTTCCTAATCTGCCGTTCTCTCTTGAACCTCACATACGCCATGAAAAGTGCATCATTGTCTGCTCCTTTGAACTCTCCTGTCAACTCTCGTCTCAACCAGTTGAGTTCTTCTTCAGACGGGACTGCTGTTATCCCGTATTTGGCCGCTGCGTTTTTCCTCGCTTCCTGAATGTCCCCCTTCGCTCCAGTGATGGCGTCCTGCAATTCCTTGTAGAACGTCGGGAATGTAAATACCTCAGACTCAACCTTTGCCTTCGGCATTTCCCCAAGCCCTGCCCTGACATACTCCTCCCGTGGAGCTGCGGGCTTAGGTTTCTCCATCCCTGGCTTGGTGCCGCCCTTGGGCTTCTGGGCGGCTGCCTCAGGGGCGATGAGTCCAGGTGCTGCGGCGCTTTCTCCCTGCCTCTTCCTGAATTCAGCCTCTGTCAAGGCGCCCATCTTGGAGAATTCCCTGACGAAACCGTCAGGTCCCAGGTCCATTATATCAGTAAAGACAGGTATGGCTCCCTTCCTCTGCACTGGTATGCCTGTCATCTCCCCGAAACCTGGTTTAGCCCTGAGCATCTCATGCAGTCTCATTACCCCTGCTGCCTTCCCGGCCAGTTCCTTTGGCAGGGCTTCTGGAGCGAATACTGCGAAATTCCTCCCACCCATGCTGAAGCCGCCCATCATGCCCGGTATGCCCCGTTCGGTCGGGACGACATAGGCGGCCCTCCCGTGCGGGAACAGGTCCAGGACCTCCTTGGGCCACGGGGCTTTAGAGTTAGGCCCATATATCCAGGAGACGCGCTCGTAGTCGGCCATCAAGGGGCCTCTTCCATCACCATGGGACACCAGCATGTTCTCCTCGCCATTGGATGCGATGCCTGGATGGTATGTCACTCCATCTCTGCTGAGCTGGTCCCTCCTATCTCCCTTCTCTCCGACATGGAAGCTGCTGATGCCTACCGGCTGGCCTTCGTTTCTCCTGAAGCCATCAATCATGTCCCTGCGATAAAGAGGGTCATCCACATGCTCCACTGCCCATCTTTTCACTCCGCGCAGGAACGGGCCTTCTTTCCCGCCAGTGCCGAACGCTTCCTGCAGCATATCCAGCGGCGTCACCAGCTTGGGCTGCCTTGATGGCTTTGCGACCATCTTAGGGCCAGGGACATTCAGCCGTTCTGCCTCCGAAGCCTGCTTGCTCAGGGCATCTGCATATTCCTGGTGGTAGGTCTCCACATAGTACTTTCCAGAGGATTCTGCGACCTGCCATTTCAGCTGGCGGTATGCATTAACCTGCGCTTCAGGAATCTCGAAGCGATAGGGGCCGCAGCCGGCTATCTCATGCTGGTTTCTCAGATATGCCAGCTGCGTGAAGATACGCGGGAATATCTCGTCCTTGCCCATCCGCTGATGGTGCTGGCTGAAGTCGAAACTGCCTTTCTGCCCGGTTACAAGATACGTCCCTCCTCCGTCGTCCGTGTCAATCCTCCCTATCATGAAGACTGTCTTTTTTCCATCTGGAGCATCCATTATTTCATATCCTGCTTTTCGCAAGATTGCAAGATTCTCGGGTGTGGAATTGACGACCTCCATGAGCATCGGGAAGGTATTCGCTTCGTGGCCATCTATGGCTCCTGTGGCGAATGATGCCGCGAAGGTATAGCCCATCTGTTCATCGAAACGGTCCTTCTGGTTTATGAATATATCCATCGCTTCCGGAGACTTGTCCATCTCGTATAATGAGACTGCATTCCTTGCCCTTAACCTCATCTTCTGGCCCAGGATATCGACATCGCCGTCGAATTCCGCTATGCTCCTTGATATGCCATAAGGCGAGACTTTGCCGTCGGGGTCGCGGTAAGTCAGGGGCTTGCCATCCTTTGTCGTGGTGATGGTCTCAGGAGCCGGAACGCCGGACCTTGTGAAGTTCTCTGAGCCGCTTTTGTCCGCGTGCATGTCCACCTTCTTCGGGAATCCAGTGTACTTGCCGGCATCGCTGCTTGCCTTGACCTCGTATGCTCCCGTAGCGCCGCCACCCACATTCTTCATATCTGAAGGTTTCGCGCCCGGCAGCCTCTCCGCCAATACGCCTGGGAGGTTGCCGGTAAGGAGAATCCCGAATATGTGGTCATCACTATAATCAACACGTTCCATCCCGAGCCTGTCCGCAACTGCCTGCCTTGCCTGCATCCGGTCTGGTGCATTAGAATACAAGCGCGAAAGCTCTCCTGGCGGGATGCCAATCTGCGCTTCGAGGCCCTTGCCCGTCTCTCCTGCGAGCGCACTAAGCTCCTGGAGATAAATCGCCTGTTCGTATGAATGGTCCGCGCGGTCCCATGCGGCATGGCCCTCGGTTCTCATTCCCGCATTTACCAGCTTCCCTCCCCTTGCCCTCTCCTCGGCCGCGTTCAGCCGCAGGGCAGAGATTACCTTTTCCTGTTCCGGCCCATTCATCAGCGTGAATTGCGTCACGGTTGTGTCCCTCTCGGCGTGGCCGGGTTCCCGCAGTACTCTCCAGGTGCGTGATACTGTGAACGTGGTGTCGCGTACAGGCATCGGCTCGGGAGCCTTCACGGGGCCGTATTCAGCGGCTATGCCCTGCTCCATATACTCAACGTGGAAGGTGGGGCTGCCGTCCCTGTTACCAGTGAACCTTAGCTCCCTTAGCCAGGTATCCTCGCTGGGAGCGTACACGTGCGCATTTCCGAACTTGGCCTGCACCCTATCCGCGAGGCCCTCTTTCGCTCCGGTGGAGCAGGAAATCAGAACCACTGTCGCCTTCTCGGTGAAATATCTGGCAAAGTTTCCGACCTTGAGTACATCCTCCATGCTCGCAACCCCGCCTTCCCCGCTGCCCAGCCGCATCCTGTCCACAGTGCCATGGGCGGCTAAAAGCAGGACCGAGGGTTTGCCATAGTGTCTTTTCGCATCCACTATCCTCTTGGCGGCATCAATCCCGCTTTCCACCTCGACTATGCGCACGTCAAAGTCCTTCTCAAGGGCTGTGATGCTGTCCCTTAACTGCGCCTGCGAGAAGGCGGCCATGCCCTCCGGACTGGCATCATAGCCCGCCACCATGACGAGCGCGACCGGCTTATCGGTCTTCTTGCCTATGTTGTCATAAAGGGTTGCGAGCGTCTCCGGATGGTATCTCTCCAGGTGCGTTATCCCATAGTGCTCGGCCAGGGCGGCCGCAGCGCCGCTTCTCCTGCTCTCCAGTGCGGTCCTCACCCCTTCCCTTTCCACCTCAGCCTTGCGGGCTTCTTCGGGCCTGAGTTCGTACCCCTCTATGCCTGCCTTGACGTAGGACGCTCTTTTTTCCTCGACACCTATCTCGGCCGGCTTAACTGCTTCCACAGCCGCTTCTTTCCCGCCAGGAATCACTCTCAACCTGGGCCCAGCTTCTGCGGCTGCCGGCGTCTCAGCCGGGATGCGTCCCCTTCTCTCCTTGAACTTACTTATTGCGTCTGCCGCATCATCAGCTGAGATGTCCTTGTAGCGGCGGTCCACATTACCCATGAATCCGATATCCTTCACCGCATCCCTTATGGCCGGGAAGCCTCCTTTCTCAGCGACATTCACCACGTCTGTGAAGCTCCTCAGCCGTATTCCTTCTTTCTCCACATAATCGACGAATCTTGCCATCTCCTTGCTTCCATCTATCGGAGCCTTTGACGCTCTTTCTATCGCCTTCGCAAGAGCTGCAGGCATCCATTCATTATCCGCGGCCCTCACATTCTCTGATGAAATGAACTTCGCCACTATCGCGCCTGTTTTCTCTGCAAGCCTGCTGTATTTCTGCAGGCTTGCGTCTTTCTGGTATGCCTTATCCGTAGGAACCCCGCCTGCCACCTGCTCTTTGTAGTTTATCTCAAGCACCGGGGCCTTGTGGTCCGCATGGGCCGCTATGCCCCATTCAAATCCGTTCTTCAGGTAGTTCATCCCGTCCTCAAGCGCCGTCCTCGTGATGCTCTCAGGCCCAAGCCTCATTCCCCTTGCTTTCCCTTCGAAAGGACCGGTAAGGGTTCCTGCGACTGCCGTTCCATCCTTTTCGGTATAGCCATTCTGCCTTTTCTGGTAGAAATCAAGGAAACCAGTGCCCTCTTCGTTATGGAGCACTGCATTGTGCCCCAGGTCTTTTGCGCCTTTTATGATGACTACGAACTGGGGCCCATTGCCTGTCTGTATTACCTCTATGCTTTCAGGCGGGATTCCATGGGCCTTGGCATAGGACTCCCTTGCATTGAACACAGCATCATAATGCGCGAATGCGAGCTGGTCCCCTCCTTCGTGGCTTCCGAAGTTTGCAACCTGAAGGGCAACCACCCTCTTTATCATAAGGCCCTCTGCCTTCCCTTCATCACGTGCAACTTCATGGTACTTCTCAAATGCCGCATCCCCTTCGGGACCCTTCTTGAATGCGATTTCGCCTCCGACAAACAGCACCTCGTCATGCTGCTGGGCGCCTGACTGCACATCCTTCCCATTCTCCATTGTGCCGAATTCCTCCACAACCCTATTCTGCCTTTCCGCCCTTTTCTTTTCTGGTCCCTTCTGCGCTTCAAGGCGGTACTCCTCCAACCTCTTTCCATCCGCGCCACTTACAATGTCTATGCCTATCTTGGATCGGGCTTCCTTCGGCCCGAATGCACCTATGTCTCCTTCCGTCTTTATTATTTTTGGATCATTGTCAGCCTCTTTGAACAGGTTCTTCAGAATCTCTGCAGCAGGGGCTTCCTTCGCCTCTTTGAGGCCTATGGTCTTATACGAGACGCCGGCCCTCAGCCGGTTTCCTTCAAGCACCTCGCGTACATACGGCTCCATCGCCTGGTATTTCTCCTTCATGATTTTGTGCAGTATGTCCCCAGATTCATTGAATCCTTTCACCTCGGCAGCTATCATCTTGGCAGCAGCTTCTCTGGCTTCCGGAGTACGCGCTATGATAAGAAGGCCCCCCTCATCCGTGCTTTGGCCGAATGCTGCTGAGAATACCTCTGCTTCCACACCTTTTGATCTGAGCTTGGCGTTCACATTGCGCGTGGCAGAGTCGGCCAGGAATGACAGGTACTCGTTCATGTTGAGGTCGCCGAGTACTCTTGTCGCGGTACCTTTCGCGCCATTCCATTCGGATGAACCATTGAAGGTGCCTTGCTCCACGATATCCAGTGCCACAGCCGCCATCTCTATCTTCGGCCTGCCCTCGATGCCCCCCAAGGCCTTGGCCTCGGGGATGATGGTGTATACCTCCTGGGCGATATCCACCATCGCTTCAAGGTACTCCCTGCTTTGATATATGGGCACCTCTGAGCCTTTGATGTCTCTGATGGACGAGAAGGCCCTTGATGGTCTCCCGGCCACCACCACCTTGTTTATCCTGTTCCAGAACTCTGTCGTTGTGATTTTGCTCTCCGGTTCCATGGTTTCGCGCACAAGCGTTTCCACCTGTGCGCTTGCGTCCTTATCAAGCACGAGCCCTATCTTCTCGAATCTTTTGGTTATGAATCCCGTCGCTTGTTTTACCTGCCCTCCCTGCCCTTCCAGCGTCTTCATCTCTGCTGCCCGGCGCGGCGCTTCGGCGACCTCAGGAGCGACAGCCTCAGCCTTGGGCATCCTGCCTTCAGCGCCTGCTTTCGCAGCAGGCTGGATCTCGGGCTTAACCGTAATCATTCTCTTCTTCAGGCTGGCCTCCCTTGCTTTAGCGCGCATCCACTCCGTCATGGATGGTGGTGCTGTCAGCTGCTCTTCTGGTTTCACAGTGGCCTCACGGGCATGCGCCTCTTCAGGCACCACCAGCTTCTCAGGGCGTATGGCTTCCTCTGCCCTGGCGCCTTTTGGCATTTCTACTCCGGGCCTTCCGGCCTTCTTCGCCATCTGCTCCCCATAGTACTCGCCCAGGACGCTCGCATCCCCTTCGCTTCTTGCCCTCGCCCCGTACATGGGAGCTCCCATCGCTATTATCGGAATCTGGTAGGCGATGGACACCATGCCCTCGGTGATTTTTTTGCTCGCCCACCCTCCGCTTGTGGCTGCTTCCCCAAACGCCTGCCCGGCCGCGACGAATCCATGCACGACGAGATAGCTTGTTGTAGCCATGTGCACTGCGGCAAATGGGTCCTTGGCTGTCCTGACAAAACTCTGCACAGCCCTCTCCATCTTTCCGGCATTTACGGCAGCCTCGGCGACTCCCCTCAGGGCATAGGCTTCCAACGCCAGCTTCCGGAGGGCACCAAGCTTTCCGCTTGCGATGGCAGCGACCAGTATGGCTGTGCTTCTCAATCCTGCCGCGTCCATCTTGTCAATATCGGCCAGGGTCTCCATTGTTAGCTTGGTGAGAAATATGGTTGATGAGACAAGTCCCAAGCAGGTTAAGACAGTTTCCTGCGTTTCCGCACCGGTCCTGTGCTGTTCTTCCGCGCCGCTCCGATTGTCGAGAAGCGCTTGGTATGCCATTATGATGGCGCCGATTTTCGCTTCAGGACCCCTGATTATATCAAACTGTTTGCGCATCTCA
>JACCLH010000064.1 GCA_013425375.1 Microcaldota archaeon
AAACCCGCGTCAACCACAGTCGAGCCAGACGTCTTCTTCGTGAAGGAGATCACCCCTGAGCCCGAGACAACCAGGACCGAGCCGGAGCGCGTGGAAGCGGTTGAAGAGGATCTGGAGCCCGAGCCGATCAAGGCGCCGGCAAGGCGCGAGCCGCTCAAGCCGGTCACTTCTGTTGATACCAGGGAACTCGTGAATGCCTACATGGACGAGATAAACAAGGAGAAGGCGAAGATCGAGGGCCTCAAGAAGGAGAAGGAAAGGCTCTACAGGAACAAGTTCGCCACGGTCGAGGGGAAAATCGAGGCGGACGTCGTCACGCTGACAGAGGCGATACTCGAGAAGCAGAGCAAGATCGCAGAGCTCAAGGAGCGCGTGCTCGAGCTGCCTGACAAGGTGGACGAGCTCGGCAAGCTCCAGGAGCAGATGGGCGCCCTCAAGCTGGAAGGGAGAGACGCCCTGAAAAGGACAAAGGAGAAGGCCAGCGAATATCTTTCCCATATCACAGAGGCCAAGGCAGATGTCAAGGACAAGGTGGGTGAGGCTGACGATGCCATAAAAGAGCAGAACGCGCGGCTGAAGGAGCTTGAGAAGACCCATGCCACGCTTGACAGCCGCTCATCCAAACTCAAGGCCACTGTGGAATCTGTGCAGTCCCAGGTGGACGAGCTGAACAAGTCCATGGATTCGCTCAACGGGGGCCTGCAGAAGGTCGAGCAGATGAAATCCGAGGCCACCGCAGCCGCTGATGCGATAAAGGAGATAGTCGCTGCACGCGGCGCTGAGCTGGAATCCCTTGAGCAGGAGCTTGAGGGAGTCGCCAGGGTGGAGCACTGGGTGCAGGAATACATACGCGATTACGAGCAGAAGATAGAGGAGATAGAACGCTATGTGTCCTCAAGCGATGAGGAGCTGGCAGAGCTCAAGGAAGCCTCTGAAGCCCTTTACATGAAGAGGTACCTGGGCGAGCTTGAGAAGCTGGCAGACACCTATGACGACGAGCTCCATGACGCAGTCTCCAAGGAGGAGGACATCGAGCAGAAGACGGCCGAGTCCAAGTCAAGGATAACCAAGCTGGTGAACGAAAGCCAGCAGATGGCCAGGAAGCTCAGGGGAGACCTGAAGGATTCCGCTGATTATGCGTCCCTGGTGGCCAAGATAAGGGAGAAGACCGCCAAGGCCAAGACCACCTTCGAGGAGAAGCGCGAGGAGCGCGTGAAGCTGGTCGACGATTCAAAGAAGACCAGGAAGACCAAGAGCTCTGGCAAAGTCAAGCTCAGGTCTGTCCCGAAGAAGAAAAAGAAATGATCTGAAGGCTGGGTAAATGAAACCGGAACATTCTGTCGGACTGAAAGCTGGGAAGGCACATGCCATTGGCCGGCCACAGTCGGGAATGTTCGCATGCACTGCGGTTCTGGCTGCAGGCCTGGCGCTTTTGCCCGGCTGCAAGGATGCTGCCGCAGCGCCGAAACCAGCACCTGTCATGGCACAACCATCGCGGGCGCCTTTGATTCAGCCTACGGTTGACGACATCATCAACTATGCCAATAAATCACTGTCGGAAGATATCTCCGGAATGCACCCCACAGTCATATTCACTGAAGGAGAGCATGCTGTCAGGAAAGGGGATTCCGTCCTGACCGTGGATTTCATGATTGAGAAAGCTGGTTACTTCTCAGTGTCTGTCAGCGGGGTATATGAGAAAGGCGTCGAGCTCGTCATGAATCCAGGCACATTCATCCAAGGAAGGATGCGCATGAAGCTTTCGCCTTTGAAAATCGGCTATGGCGAAACAAAAACGCTGGATTGGTTCGACCCGGTGCTTACCATAAAGGCAGAGAAAGGGACCAAGGCGGGGACTGCTTTGCTGAGCATCACCACGCTGTATAAGGAGAAATGGATATTCTAAACTACGAAGAAAAAGAAATGATTATCAAGGCGCTTTCCTGACCGAGCCGGGATGGGTATATCTCTCCTCAAAAAGGACCAAATTATATGGTCTATAACGTGCTCTGGTTCTTCTTCTCCATCCTGCTTCTCGCGTCATCCACTATGGCCAGCCATGAATCGCCTATCTTCATGAAATAGTTGCCGAACGTCTTTGACAGCGAAATCCTCATGGGCCTGAACTTCCTCTTGCTTTCTATGGCCACGACTGTGTCCCGCTCCACCTTCACCAGGCCCACCCTCTTCAATCTCGGCAGGACCCTATTGTAGAATGTTGCCTTTGAGATGCCATTCGCCTTCACGAAAGCAGCGGTCTCATCGCCTGTCACCTGCGTCTTATCATAAAGCAGGTTCATGAACCCAAGCGCTATCTCATAGTATTTCGGCTGGTATTTCTTGGAGAATATGAAATTCACAAGCTCCTCCACGTTCCAGAGGTTCCGGGTGATAGTCTCGTTCTTGTCCTGGAAAGACCGGAGCTCAGGGGAGTCATGCCTTGGCAAATAGATGGATTCAGATGACGGCACACCGCGTGACGCTATCTGCTTGGTTTCCTGTGGTGCTGTTTCTTCATCCTTATCTTCTATCTCGGGAGAGTCTTTTTCTGGTTCACTCATATGATGTGATAGGTAAACAAGGAATAAATAATCTCCTATGTTACCATTCTCCTGCCATTAGAGGCTATTCTTCTGCAAACCTTGTGTGGCCTGCTGGCCACAGCTCGCCACCAAGGTGGCGAAGGAGGATGCAGACAGATGTCAACTAAAGCTCGGCAATGTTCGACGCATCGAACATTGCGCACCGCGTTCGGGCCGCCGAACGCGATTGGCGTCAGCTGGCCGGCTTCACTTAGGTGGTTGGAGATTTCAATCGAACATGTTGCCTATACTGGCGACTCCTTCAGCAACGCTCTCCTCTTCTTTCTGTATCTTCTCTATGACTCGTTTCTCGACTTCAGCAGGGGCGGGCTTTGCCACATCCTTCAGCTTCTCATCCGCTTTCTTGATGAAATCGTCCGGGGCAGACATGTAGATGTACGATTTCGCCTTGTCCTCGCCCAGCACTAGACCGTCCTTCACCTTGTAGCCGATCCTGGCGAAGCTGTCCGTAGCATAGGGGTCTGCCTCAAGGATCTTCTCCACATCTTTCTTCTTTGAGCTGTCGCACTCGTAAACGCGGTACATCAGTCTTCCTCCTTTGCTATCTTCACCGAGTCCTCCATCATGCTTATCATGGCGGTATACACGACCGGGTAGGCGAAGAATATTGTCACGAACTGCAGGAACGGGATGAAGTTCACCAGCCAGACCACTGCGAACAGTATGTACTGGCCCACGAAGTTTATGTGCCTCCTCCGCAGGAAGTCAAAGGCGTGCTTGAGCGAGTTGTAGAGGTCGGTGCCGAACGCCCCTGCGGCTATGAACGCCGGCGTGAACACCATGTGTATGACAAATGTCATGGACAGCACATAGCCGCCCACCAGCAGGTCCATGTAGGGCACGCTGCTCAGCGCATATACATATACCAGCAGGGCAGGGCAGACCAACAGGACCCATATCAGCTCGCGCAGGAGCATTATGGCGAAGGTCGTCGGAGCCTTGTCTATGGCATATGCATAGAACGTGGTCAGCGTCATCTTCTCTTTCCAGAAAGCCGCGTGGTACCCGCCTGCGAGGGCTGCGTTCAGGCCGTTCAGCAGGAGCAGGAGCAGCAGGGCCACGACGCTTGCCACCGCCAGGGTGGGTATGGCCTGCGGGTCCACCGGCTGGTTGAGTATGGACATGCAGATGAAATACACGACTATGAGGCCGATGCATGCGAGCACGGTCGCGACGAAGACGAAGAGGTACATCAACGATGCCCACACGAACGGGAACGGACTCTTGGAGTACGTATTGAAGGATTTCCTGAGGCTAGTTATCAAAATTTCACCCGCACTGGTTTTTGATACAAAGAGAAATTATTTAAACTGCGCTCCCCTTCTCCTATCGAGGCGGTCCAATGGCAAGCGTACCCCGCTGCATGAGCACACAGCATCCTGATAACGTCGCCACGCCTTTTTTCTCTGATTCCGACGTCCTCGCCGGCGAGGCCGAGGTGAAGGAGGCGTTCTTCGTGTTCTCCCAGCTCGGCTGCCAGGAGCAGATGTGGGACAGCGAAGGCAAGGAGGCAGACAACCAGGTCGTGGAGAAGCTCCTCTCGCGCCATCTTGACTTCTTCACCAAGAATCCCCTGGGCAGGGACTTCAGGCTCACCTACCGCGTCCCGAACCCTTCGGTGGAGAAGGGCCAGGGGAAAATCCTCCTGGAGACGTTGCACAGCATACCAAGGGCATTCGATGTCGCCAGGGCGGCAGGCATAGACACTCCACCCATCTTCGAGGTAATCCTGCCAATGACAACCTCGCACCTGGAGCTCGAGCGCGTCAAAAGCTACTATGAGCAGGTGATAATCGGCCAGAGGGACACCAAGCTCGGCAGCGAGAAGATATCGGTCAAGGACTGGGTCGGTGATTTCCAGCCTGAACAGATAAACGTGATACCGCTTCTGGAGAACATCGAGTCCCTGGCGTCATGCGACGAGATAGTCTCCAGGTTCCTCAAAGGCATGAAGGGCCTTGAGCAGCAGCGGGTGTTCCTGGCAAGGAGCGACCCTGCCCTGAACTACGGCTCTGCCAGCGCGGTCCTGCTGTCCAAGATGGCCCTCCAGAAGCTGTACAGGCTCGAGGAGCGCACAAGCATCCAGATCCTGCCGATAATCGGTGTGGGCGGCGCTCCGTTCAGGGGCAATTTCACGCCCAACAACGTGACCAACTGCGGCGATGAGTACCCGAGCGTCCAGACGTTCACTGTGCAGTCATCGTTCAAGTACGACCATCCGTTCCGGGACACCTACAATGCCATAGACATGCTGAACCATGCCCGGAGAAGGCCGCCGCTGCCGCTGGACGAGAAGAAAGCCATGGCCCTGATAAAGAAGATACGGCCGGCATATGAGGCCCAGCTCAAGGAGATGGCAGACCTGGTGAACGGCTTATCGGTGTTCGTGCCTGGAAGAAGGGCAAGGAAGCTCCACGTGGGCCTGTTCGGCTATTCGCGCTCCATGAAGGGCATAAAACTGCCGAGGGCCATCAAGTTCTGCGCAGCGTTCTATTCAATAGGGGTTCCGCCGGAGTTGCTAGGCCTTTCGGCCCTGAGCGAGAAGGAGTTCGACGAGCTCCGCCAGTCCTATTTCAAGATAGATGAGGACTTGAAGGATGCGACCAGGTACCTGAACAAGGCCAATGTCGGAAGGATGCCGCCGGTAGTGCGGGACGGCATCAGGAAGGTCCTGGAGCGGATAGATTACGAGGAGGACGAGGAATACTGCGAGATAACCACCCGCATATATGACAACTACAAGTCCGGCAGGCACACCCACCTGGCAGAGGACATCCGGGCTGCCGCATGGATGAGGCGCTTCCTGGGTTGAGCCCATCTTTTCCCAAGGACTTCATCGGCGGCAGCGAGTTCTTCAGAGAATGAGCCCTCATCCGGCATCCTTTAAACTTTTCGCGGCAATCAAATCATCATGTCTGATCCTATCGAGCTGCACAGGAAGCTACATGGCAAGTTATCCGTGGTCGGCAAGACCAGGATGAAGACCATGGACGACATGGCCACATTATACACACCAGGAGTAGCCAAGCCCTGCCTTGAGATCGCCAAGGACCGTTCCCTGGCCTATGACTACACTATGAAATGGAACACAGTGGCCATAGTCACGGACGGCACCCGCGTGCTCGGCCTGGGCGACATAGGCCCTGAAGCCGCATTGCCGGTGATGGAAGGCAAGGCGCTCATCATGAAGCAGTTCGGGAAGATAGATGCGTTCCCGATATGCCTTGCCGAGAAGGACCCTGACAAGATTGTTGAAATCGTCAAGGCGCTCTCGCCGGGTTTCGGGGCCATAAACCTTGAGGACATGGAGACGCCAAAGGTATTCCACATAGAGAAAAGGCTGACCGAAGAGCTTGATATCCCTGTCTTCCATGACGACCAGCACGGGACCGCGATGGTGGTGCTGGCAGGCCTGTATAACGCATTGAAGGTGCTCGGCAAGGACCGGAAGGCGAAGATAGCCATCGTGGGCGCAGGAAGCGCAGGCTCTGCGATCGCGAAACTGCTCCATGCCGCTGGCTTCAGCGATATCACTGTCTTTGACAGCAAAGGCGCCATCAACAAAACACGGAACGACCTAGACGAATACAAGAAAGAGCTCGCCGCCCTCAATAGTTCAGGCTTCTCAGGCACCATAAGCGATTTCCGCGGTGCCGATGTAATCATCTCAGCGTCAAAGCCCGGTGCCCTTCCTCCTGACGCCATCAAAGCCATGAACAAGCCCAACATCGTCTTCGCGCTTTCCAATCCCATATCCGAAATCTCCCTGGAGCAGGCCAAGGAGCTGGGCATAGACGTCTTCGGCACAGGCAGGAGCGACTATCCAAACCAGATAAACAACGCATTATGCTTCCCTGGTTTCCTGAGGGCCCTTCTCGACCTGCGTGTGAAGAAGATAACTGTGGAGATGAAAATAGCCGCGGCGAAAGGCATAGCCGAATCAGTCAAGGACCCGACCAGGGACCGCATCGTGCCTGATGTCTTCGACAGGAAAGTGGTGAAAAATATATTCAAAAAAGTGAAGAAAAGCCTCTCATCCTAGGACGGGGCCGAGCCGTCTGCCCCAGCTGCCGCAACCGCCAGGAAGAACGGGGCGAGCATGGCAGCGAACATGGTCACATAGAGTATCACGACCACTGCTATGACAGCTATGACCAGCAGTACGATGGGCACGATGACCACTGCCGCGGCTCTGCCATCGCTAAGTTCGTGCAGCTTCCTGAAAGAGGTGAATTTCAGGTAAATGCCATACAGGTTTATCGCCATCCTGAGCATGTTGAGCGGAAATGCCACTATCATGACCAGGTAGTTGACGCAGGGGACCACCAGCGCCCATCCGATAGGTATGTAAGCGACCATCAGTGGCAGCTCAAAGGTGAATGCAGCAAGCCCTGAAGCCACAGATGCATTGAAATGCGTGTTGTAGTCTCCGGTTCCGCCCACCATCTTGGCTACTGCATATTCCACAAGGCAGTAGAGGATGGTGAACACAGGGGACAGGATTAATAGCAGGAGCCAGGCTACAAGCAGCGCTGCCAGGAATATGAGCGGGATGCCGAACATGAAGACGCTAAGGAACGCGAAGGCGATGCCATAGATGACGAGGAGCGGCAGTCCTGCCAGGACGCCGAAGAGGATGCTATAAATCTCCATCACATAGATGTCCTTCACCCTCTGCATGACGCTGTCCGGCTTTGAGACCTTGGACAGCGGGTCAAGGCCGAAGTCCTTCCACTGCGCCATCCTTTTGTAAGGCAGGAAATTGATTACCGAGTCCACGTAACCGAGATACTTCTCCTTCCAATCATCGAAATCTCCCATATCTATCCCACCTATATTGCGCGTATCTTCTTTTTTATCCTATCATCAATGAGCGAAGGGCCTGTGGCGCTGGCGATGACTTTCTCCAGGTCATCCTTGGCCATTATGCCCTTCTGCAGAATCAGTTCCTTGAGGCCCACCTTCTTCTGATACGCCTCCTTCACCAGCAGCGACACCTCCTTGTAGCCGAGGTACGGATTGAGAGCTGTCGCATAGCCGAAACTCAGTTCAAAATTTTCTTTTGTTTTTTCCTTATCCACTTTCAGTCCGTCCACGCAGTGTTCCCTGAACATCGAAGAGCAGTTCGCCAGCAGCTCTGCGCTCTGGAAAAGGTTGTGGGCTATGAGCGGAGTGGCGAAATTGAGCTCAAGCTGGCCTGACTGGGTGGCCAGCAGGACCGCGTAATCATTGCCCATCACCTGGAAGCAAACCATGTTCACTGCTTCCGGTATGGATGGATTGACCTTGCCAGGCATGATGGAAGATCCTGGTTCGACCTCTGGCAGGATTATCTCTGCTATCCCTGCCTTTGGCCCTGAAGCCAGTAGCCTCAGGTCATTGGCTATCCTGTTAAGTGTAACCGCATATGCCCTGAGGGCCGAGGACACTGAAAGCAGATCATTCATGTTCTGGGTGAGCTCAAACCCGTCCCTGGCAGTATGCAGGTCCAGGCTGCTCTCCTTGTTAAGATAAGCAACCGCTTTCTTGCTGAAATCAGGATGAGCGGTTATGGCGCTTCCGACTGCCGTGCCCCCGACCCCGATTTCCCTTATCAGTTCCATGGAGCGGCTGATGCCTTCCCTGTCTTTTTCTATCGCCCTGGCATAGGCCCCGAACAACTGGCCATAGGTCATGGGCACTGCATCCTGGAGATGGGTCCTGCCGATTTTCATGACGCCTTTGTATTCCCTGGCCTTGGATTCCAATGCCTTCTGGAGCAGCCCTGCCTCCTTGATGGTCCTGTCCGCCAGCCTCAGCGTGGCGATTTTTATGGCTGAAGGCACCTCGTTGTTGGAGCTCTGGGCCATGTTGACATGGTTGTTCGGATGGACCAGCTTGTACTCGCCCTTGCTGCCGCCGAGCAGCTCTTCTGCCCGGTTGGCTATCACTTCATTGACATTCATGTGCAGCGGGGTCCCTGCGCCTGCCTGGAACGCGTCAAGCACGAATTCCTTGTCAAGCCCGCCTGCCATGACCTCGTCCGCTGCCTTTGCTATCGCGTCAGCGGTTTTCTGGTCCAGCCTTCCCAGTTCGGCATTGGCTTTCGCAGCGCATTTCTTCACCAGCGTGAGCGCGCGTATCAGTTCAGGGTGCACTTTCATGCCGCTGAGTTTGAAGTTGCCGGCAGCCCTGGCAGTGAATGAGCCGTAATACGCCTGGTCAGGGACCTGGACCTTGCCCATGAAGTCTTCTTCTGTCCTCATCTCATCTCCTCGTAATCAGGATAGGTATCAGTATCAACAGGAAAGCCGGAAGGCATGGGGTGCCTCCAACAGGCGCTGGCGGGACTATCGGCTGGCCAGTGTTGCCGTTTCCCTCGCCGGTCTGGTTGCCGGGCTGGCCAGGCAGCTCGTCCGGAGACGTCTGGTTCTGCGGCGGAGTCACGTTCTCAGGGGGTGGTGGCGGAGTGTGGTTGCCCTGAGGCGTGTCGTTCTGCCTCGGAGGTTTTGGCTCTGCCGGAGGCGCCCCAAAGCATTTCTCATAGCCGAACTCCACTTCCCTGCTCCTGTACTGGGTGCTATCCACCCTCAGGATGAACAGTGCCGTGAGGTAGTCCTGGTTGCCCATTACATTGATGGTTCCGGTGCCGCTGCTCCCCGTGTTCCCGGTGGTTATCAGCTGGTATTCGTAATCTGTATAGAACAGGTAGATACCCGCGTTCTGGACCGGCTGGCCTGTCTCATTGGACCTGGCTGTCACAGTGAGCGCCTTGCTGTCGCAGTCTATCGTTATGTCCACGTCCATGGTGCCCTGGTTCTGGTTTCCGCTGTCCTTTATCTCGAAATAATCAGGATGGACAGTGAATGCCATGCTGAGCCCGAACATAAGAAGCGCGATGAATAAGTACCTCATACCCCGACACCCATATCCCGTTTTCGCGTCACCCGCTTAAAAATTATCGCCAAAAACACAGGAAGCGCTATGGAAGAAGCGCACAGCCCAAGATTGCCGGTCCCATCGCCAGTCTCATTCCCGCCGTTCGTTACGTTACCTCCAATACTCCCACTTCCGTTCGTTGCATTCGTATAGTTTTGCGATGGCGGGTTTGTCTGGTTCGTGTCGTTCTGCGTTCCGCCGCCCGGCGGTTGGGTGTTGTTGGTATCATTGGCAGGCGGCTTGGGCGGTTTGGCCGGAGGTGTCGGATTAGTCGCGTTGGTGAAGCATGGCGACAGGTCGAAATGCACCTCCTTGCTGCGGTATCCTTTCTTCTCTATCACGATTATGAAGAGCCCGCGCATCAGGCTGACATCGCCTGGCAGCTTGAACAGGATTTGGCCATCATTGTTAGAGACACCGCTACCCATCAACGGAGTGGAGAAATCGATATATTTCAGGTAGGCGTTCGCATCCCTGACCGGTCTGTTGCTCCCATTCATCACCAGGAGCGTTATGGATGATGCTGTGCAGTCAGCGCTGATGGAATAGGTGAACTCATCGAGCGATATGTCGCCGAAATCGTCCTGCTCGTATATCCTCGGTCCCACCATCAGGGCGCTGCAGATGCTGAAAAGGGAAAACAGCGCGATGGAGAACGCGAGCGGTTTCAGCATGCGCTCACTTCACGCATGCGAATTTCGCGAGCATGGCCTCTATCTGGATGCGCTCGTTCGCACCCTGAACCAGCCTGAAGCTGCACTCGCCTACAGCCTCTATGAGCTGCATCCTCTGCTTCTCGTTTATCTCCAGCTTACCTATCTCGCGGTAGACCTGGTAGATTATGTCCTCTCCGCTGAGGCCGTATGTTATGATGAGCTTGTCCAGGTTCTCCCTGGCTTCCTGGAACTTGCCGCCAAGGGCAGTGGAGACCATGTCCCTCACTTCCTTGGGCATGGCCCTGCTGCTGGTCTTGTGCACCAGCTCCTCGGTTATATGGCTGGAATGCATGGCGCAGCCCTGCAGGATATTGAGCGCCTTCCTCATATCCCCCTCTGAGACGTAGAATATGGCCTCGTAGGACTTGTCATCCAGCTTCAGCTTCTCTGCCCTGGCGACGTGGTCCAGGGTCTTGCGCATCTCCTTCTCGGCAAGCGGCATGAATCTGAACACTGCGCACCTGCTCTGGATGGGCTCTATTATCCTGGAGGAATAGTTGGCTGATATTATGAACCTGGTGACCGCGGAATTGGCTTCCATGGTCCTTCTCAGGGCCTGCTGGGCATCCGCAGTGAGTGCGTCGCCCTCGTCCAGGAAAATCAGCTTGAACGGAGCGTCTCCGAGCGACACCGAGCGGGCGAAGTCCTTTATCCTGCCCCTGACGATGTCTATACCCCTGTCATCGCTGGCGTTCAGCTCCAGGAAGTTGCCCTGGTAGCCCTCTCCGAACAGCTCATGAGCGAGCGCGAGGGAGCATGTCGTCTTCCCGACTCCTGGCGGCCCTGCGAAGAGCATGTTGGGCATGTTCTTGACCTTGACGAATGCCCTGAGGCTCTCCACGACCTCCTTCTGGCCGGCTACCTCCTCAAGCTTCCTCGGCCGGTATTTCTCTGTCCATGGTAAAATGTCAATGTGTTCCACAATGTCAATTCCCCCACCAATCTATATAAATTTTACCAGAGAGGGAAATCGCAGTGGTGACCATGGACCGAGTGAAGACAGGCATATCAGGACTTGATGAGATGCTCAACGGCGGCATACCTGCAGGGAGGCATGTGGCTCTCTACGGAGGCCCAGGCTCAGGAAAGACCTCGTTCTGCTTTGAGTACCTTTACCAGGGTGCCAAGATGGGCGAGAACGGCCTGTACATCTCCCTGGAGGAGACAGCAGACGACATAGTGGAGAACATGAAGAACACATTCCCGCTCCTTTCCGAGACCAACAAGCTCATATCTGAGGGCAAGCTGGAGATAATAAAGCCTGACAAGCTGGACCTGGAGGATGTGGCGAACCTCTTGGAGGACAGGATAACGTCCAACGGCATAAAGAGGGCAGTGGTGGACTCGGCCACCATGATAAGGATGTCATTCAAGACCGAAGTAGAATACCGCCAGACACTTTTCGAGTTCCTTTCGCTGCTCCGCAACCTTGACGTGACCACCCTGACCACTGTGGAGGCGACCACAGCCAAGAAAGAGGAGATGAAATACGACATAGAGCACTTCGTCATGGACGGCATCATAAACCTGTACAACATAGACCGCGAGGACCGGCGCGTGCGGGCCCTGGAGATATTCAAAATGAGGGGCACCGACCACTCCCGCGAGCTCGTGCCGTTCAAGGTCACTCCGTCCGGCATAAAGGTATATGTCGGCGAGAAGGTGTTCTGAGCTACTGCCTCTCGGTGCAGGCCTTCACATTCTCTTCCATCGCTTCCTTTTGCTTATTTGGCAGCGGTATGCTCGCCTCTGCGGACAGCCTGAGGGCGGCCTTCATGTAAAAGATGCAGTCCGCCCAGCGCCCTTCCTGGATTGCCTTAATGCCTTCTTCTACGGCCGTGTTGAAGTCGGTTATCTTCTTGTTGACCGCATAGCCGGGGTTCAGCTGCTCAGCCCTTTTCAGGTGCTGGCTGGCCTTCGCATCATCGCCGCTCTTCCCATAAAGCAAGCCTAGATTGTAGTGGACATTAGGATCTCCATCGAACAGCTCGACAGCCCTCTCATAGGCCTTTATCGCATCGGCCTTTCTGTCGTTCCTGGCAAAGTAGTCGCCGTATTCCCTGTGGTAGAACGCCCTCGCCTGGTCATAATCCACATCGAACAGCAATTCATATTTGCCCTTGGTGGTCCTGCCTAGCTCAGTGGCCTGGGGGTCGATTATGACCTTCTTGCCTTCTATCTCTGCATACGCTATCATATGGAGGAGGTCCGGCGGATCCACCTTGAAATGCACGACAAAGGCGCCTCCTGGCACCCCTGCCGTCTTGAGGACCCCTATGACCAGGTTCGTAAGGTCGCTGCAGTCCCCACCCTTCTCAAGGGCCTCTACCGCGGTCCTGGGTTGTTTGCCTGGCCTCTTCTCTGTCTTAAGGTTCTGCTCTCCGCCTATCCTGAGCTGGGAGAAAATCCTCTGCACATTGGCCTTGCTGTCCCCTGAGAGGCCGAGTTTCTGGAATATATCTGAGCCGTTCAGGCTGAAAGGGTCTATGGAGGTGTCATAGCCCTGCTTTTTGGCCGGCTTGGGGACTTGGGCGGTTCCCACCTGCGCGAACTGCATCGGAGTCTCTTCCGGTCGGATGGCCTGGGCTGGAGCATTTTGCGCCGGCTGAGGGGTCGTGTCTTTCCTGACCGGCTCGGCCATGGTTGTGCACGATATGAAAAAAAGCGTAGCGGCCGCAGCGCCTGCCACCAATTTCGGCTTCACAGTATGCCGGCCCCGTGGCATGGTTTCCTGGTTGAACATGAGCGTTTTCATGGTGTTATTATTGATAAATAGTGTTTTTAAATGTGTTATTCGAGGGTGTTGCGCGACTAGGGACCTGCGGCAATCCTTAAGCTGTTTCTCAACCTCCTTTTTCGCTCAACGGCTCAGATTGTAGGCACAGGCTTTCCAAAGAACCTCTTGCCTGGCATACCTCATCTTCCTGGAACGGATTC
>JACCLH010000083.1 GCA_013425375.1 Microcaldota archaeon
AGACTATTTTTCAATTCTTCTATCGCCTTTGCGACCTTCATCCCTTTCTCAGTAAGTTTGACTATCCTTTTCTTGCCCTTGGGCTCTATGGACACGAAGCCGCCCTTCTGGAGCTGGGACATCAGCTTGGTCACATACACATAAGTGGTGTCTGTGCTTTTGGCGATTTTGGAGAGGTGCCACGGCGTCTCGCTGTCGCGCAGCACGGCCATTATACGGCATGGTTTCGGCCGCGCGAACCTGGTGAACATGACGCCCTATATCGTCCGCTTGTTTTAAAAGCTATCATTTACGTCGTTGCACCGACGATAGCTTTATAAAATATCTCTCGGTGATATGGGTGCAATCGACAAACGCTCCCGCGGGGGGCATAAGAAGGTGACAACATGGGACAGAAAATCGGAAGCGAAAAAATCTCTAGGGAAGACGGATATCTGTACTTCGTAGGCAAGGACGGCTATGTCTGGGCAGCTCCTATGAAGCACAACAAGAAGGGGAGGAAGAAAAAGGTAGGCGGCGAGAAGATTTCCAAGGAAACCGGCTACATGTACTACCTTGGCAAAGACGGATATGTATACAAGGCGAAGCTGAAGAACTCGTAATCAACCAGCTTCATCTTTTTTTCTTTCCTCTTATTTTTTAAATCAACCCCTGCTAATTCCTTTTCAATCTACTTATACTGAGGTGGACAAATGCGTATAGTGATATCGGAATCCAGCGGAAAGAGCTACCAGATAGAGCTCGCGAAGGACAAGGAATCCAGCCTGGCCGGAAAGAAGATAGGTGACGAGCTGGACGGCAACCTGGTCGGCGCTGCGGGGTACACCCTCGAGCTGACCGGCGGAAGCGACAACAGCGGCTTCCCGATGCGCGTTGAGGTGCACGGCGCAGCGAAGAAACTCGTGCTCACCAGCGACGGAGTCGGCTTCAAGGCCAAGGACAAGGGTGCGCGGAGGAGGCGTTACATGCGCGGCAACACCTACTCCTCCGAGATAGTCCAGGTGAACACTAAAGTGAAGACGCCCGGCGCGGTGCCCCTGGAGCAGCTTTTCCCCAAGGCTGAGAAGAAGGAGACCAAATGATGCAGGCTGAGATGAACATCGGCATGCTTGGCCATGTCGACCACGGCAAGACCACCCTCACCAAGGCGCTCACGGGAAAATGGACCGACACGCACAGCGAGGAGATAAAACGCGGCATTTCCATCCGCCTCGGCTATGCCGACGCTTATATATATCACTGCCCGAAATGCGATTTGTATTCGTCTGAAGCTAAATGCCCGAAATGCGGCGGCAAGCCCAAGCTCGCCAGGAAGCTGTCCATAGTGGATGCGCCTGGCCATGAGACGCTTATGACCACGGTCATAGCTGCGACCAGCATCCTGGACGGCGTGCTTTTCCTAATAGCGGCCAACGAGCCATGCCCGCAGCCGCAGACCACAGAGCACCTGCTCGTGCTGAATTCCACAGGCATAAAGAACGTCATAATAGTCCAGACCAAGATAGACCTGGTCACCAAAGAGAAGGCCATGGAGAACTACAAACAGATAAAGGCGTTCCTGAAGGGCACGGTCGCAGAGAACGCGTCCATAATACCCGTGTCTGCCAATGCAGGCCTCAACATGGATGCTCTGCTCAGGAAGATAAACGAGGTCATGAAGCCCCAGCCGCATGACGAGAAAGCGCCGCTGAGGATGTACGTCTCACGTTCATTCGATGTCAACAGGCCAGGTACATCTGTCAAGGACCTGAAGGGCGGGGTGCTCGGAGGTTCCATCGTCCAGGGCGTGCTGAAGGTCGGGGACGAGATAGAGATAAAGCCCGGCATAGTGCGCAAGGAAGGCGGGAAGCCGACCTCTGTGGTATGCAAGGCCCAGAGCCTGATGGAGGAGACCGAGGTGCTTGAGAGCGCCAAGCCAGGCGGACTTGTGGCGGTGGCCACGACCCTGGACCCGTCGCTCACGAAATCAGACGCGCTCGTCGGCTCCGTAGTAGGAAGGAAGGGCGAGGTTCCTGACCCTGTGGATACGCTCAACGTGAAGTATGCCTTGCTCGAGCGGGCCGACATGCAGAACATGCCATTGCGCGAGAACGAGCCCGTTGTGGTGAACGTTCATACCTGCACAGACGTGGGGATTCTGGTGAAGCTTTCCAAAGGCGTCGCCACCATAAAGCTGAAGAAGCCGACAGTGGCTTACAAGGACATGTATGTGGCCCTTTCCAGGAAGATAGGCCAGCGGTGGCGCCTGAGTGCCTGGGGCAAAGTGGTCTAATTTAAAATTCTGACGCGTAAAACTTATTCGTGTTCACGCTGGGGTGCAGCTGACCGACGTTTCGGCCATCGCACCCCCAGCTACTGCGTGACTCATGTTTTCACGCTGGGGTTGTAGCTGGCCGGTGTTCCGGCCATCAAACCCCAGCTAAGCCAGACTCATGTTTTCACGCTGGGGTGCAGCTGACCGACGTTTCGGTCATCGCGCCCCCAGCTACTGCGTGACTTATGTTTTCACGCTGGGGTCGCCTAGTCCGGTAGGGCGAAAGGTTGCTATCGCGCTTTTTAGTAAAAAGCGCCCAAAAACGGGCTGTAAAAAGCGTTGCGGAAACCTTTTGCGCGCAAGCGTCCGGGAGTTCAAATCTCCCCCCTAGCGATTTTTGTTCACTGGCCTCGTTTTTGTTCGTTAGCTCGCCTCCGGCCCGCACGAACACTGGCTCGGCGTGAACAAACCACAAGCTGATTATCATGTCATTCACAGAAAAGGTCTATTTTGCCTGCAAATGCATCCCGAAAGGCAAGGTCGCCACCTACTCCCAGCTCGCCCGCGCAAGCACAAATTTTCGCAAAAAATTTGTGCGCATTGGAAATTCGGTTAGAATTTCCAATACAATAAACAAACCAAAATCCGCTCGTGCAATAAGTCGCGCGAACGCGTGTCGTGCAGTGGGCAACGCGCTCAACAAAAACCGTTCCCGCTCGGTTCCGTGCCATCGTGTCATAAGGAGCGACGGGACTGTTGGTGGGTTCGCGAGAGGAACGAGAGCGAAAATAAGGATGTTGCGGAGCGAGGGCGTGGAGATAAAGAACGGAAAAATCCCGCCGCGATTCCTCTGCAGAATCTGACTTATTCCTGTCATCGCAACTAAAATCCGTTCCTGATAACCACATTCAACCTCATTTGAATACCTTTATAAACATTTTTCGCCATATTCTGTCCGGGAGGGGATAATTCTATGAGGAATTTGAAGGCAGCAACCGAGGCCGTACCAAAGCATAGCCGCATAAAAATCCCGAAGGGATATGAAGCCAGAAAGAGGCTTGTGGAACTCTATTTCGAGCTGAAGCGGAGAAAACCGGATTCCGAAGCTCATGCCGATTCCAGGCCCTTTATCCTGTCAAAGCGGAGCAACGCCAGAGCCGAGCGCGAGATCGCGAAACTGGTCGGCACGAATGTGTCAATCGTCAGGTCCCACGAATTGGATGCAATGCTGGGCCAGGATGCGATAGACCGCCTGATTTCAGAAGCCAGGAAAAAGCGCTGAGATTCAGCTTCCGAACAGGCTCTTCTTGAGTATCGCCAGGACGCTCTCATGGTCAGGCTCTATCCTTATCAGGGTGGTCTGGCCGCGGACTCCCTTGCCGCTCGGAGTGGTTATTATCAGGCCAAGCGTCTCAAGGTCGTTCAGGTATTCCTTGTACCATCTTGAGCTCCTGGGCCTTTTCCTAGCGGCCTTGCACGCCCGTTCATACTCCTCATACACCTCTCCTGAGAAAAGGAACCCGGTCTCCACTCCCCCGAGCCTGGAATATTTGCTGCCGGAGCCTGACAGGGTGGCTATCGCATAGAGGACCAGCTGATGCATCTCAGGCAGGGTGCTTATGGTCTCCACGATGAGGTCCAGCTCCACCTTCTTCCTGGCGGATTCAACGTCTATGTCGCTCACTTTCTTCCTGCCCTGCTGCTGGGCGATCTCGCCTGCCTTGTTGAGCAGCTTGAGCGCATAGCGGGCATCGCCGCTCTCCTGCGATGTTATTGCTGCGGACAGATTGATGGCCGAAGGGTCTACCACTCCTGCCGCGAATCCCTCACCCACCCGCTGCTCAAGTATCTTCTTGAGCTGCTCAGCGGTGTATGGCTGGAATATCATCTCTGTCTCATAGAGGCTGCTCCTGCTCCTTGGGTCCAGCGAGTCCTTGAAGTTCAGCTTGTTGGAGATGCCTATGATGCTGACACCACCCCTCTTCACCTCGTCGTTGGAGCGTGTCATGGTGTACACCAGGTCATCCAGGTCCTTCACCATGTCTATCTCGTCAAGCACGACCACGATCTGCTCTCCTGCGGAAGCGATCTCTATCAGCTTCTCGTAGAGGAAAGGCAGTCCGAATCCGGCCTTCTCCAGCTCTGGCATGTATCCCTTCAGCACCTTCTGGAGTATCCTGTAGCGCGAGTTGTATATCCTGCAGTTCACATAGTGCATGCTCGCGCTGCCTGGCTTGGCGTTGATGATGAACTCGTCCATCACCTTCTTGGTGGTGCACGTCTTGCCCGTGCCGGTCTTGCCGTATATAATGAGGTTCCTGGGCCTCTGCCCTCTCAGCGCAGGTGTCACCACGGTCCTTATCTCGTGCATCTGCTGGTCCCTGTAGGGCAGGTCCTTGGGCACATAGTGCGGTGACAGGACCGACAGGTCCTTGAAGATGGAAGTCTCTGAAAGCATTTTGTCAAAAGAAGTCATAGTAGTGCCTTGCTTGGAAATGTTTTTAAGCCAGAGTTCCACTAATCCGGGTCCCCGCGTTGCTTTTTAATATTTTGCCAGCAGAAAGGTTCCTACTACTCTATGGAGGCGATTTGTGAATGATAGTCGGTGAAAGGATACTAGAAGTCAGCGGAAACAAGACCCCGAAGGCCAGCATAAAAGGGCTGAGCATAAACATCTCTCTGGAAGACGTGAAGAGCCAGGAAGACAACATCGAGATAACGTATGTCTACACTGCCAACTACCAGCAGGATGCAGGCCAGCTCAAGATAAAAGGGGTCCTGCTCGCCAGGGAAGAGGCCAAGCTCGCCAAGGAGATCGTGGATACCTGGAAGAAGAGCAAGAAGATCCCGGAAAGCTACACGAGCATGGTGCTGAGCGCGGTCAACTATAGTGGCAGCGCGAACGGCACCCTGGTCGCGCGCGTGCTCGGCCTGACAGCACCTCTGATTCCGCCAAGGATACAATTGTCCAAGGGCGCTGGGACTGCTGTTCCAGCTGCCCCTGCGGCCAAGAAATAATCATTTCCTCGTTTTCTCACTATTTTTAACCTTTTCTTAACACATACATTCTGATGGATGCACCACCACTATATCTCACGCTCGGCACGACCGCGGCCTCAAGGAAGCGGCGTCTTTGCTCGAGGATGCAGAAACAGGCTGAAGCCAATGCCAGAAACGGGCTCAGCACCCGCATCCCGTTCCTTAAAAGCGCTCTCTGCGGCCAGGAGACGCTGAACGGCGAATCCGTCCCCGCACAGCCGCGCAAGCTGGACAAGGACGCGCCAGAGGGCCATAGCCTCCCTTTCACCGTGAACTATCTCGCGCTATTCCGCCTGCGGTCCTTCTGGGACGACATCATGAGGTTCAATTCATTCAACGCCAGCCGCGGCCTACAGGCGATTTCCCTCGAGCGCCCCGTCAACAACCAACTACTCTATCGCGTCACTGCCTGCGACATATCTTATGTCGGAGACCTCCGCATCGCCCGCGTGACCGGCGACGAATCCGGCTTCACACTCGGCGGCGGTGGGGTTTTCAGCCCGATTCTGTACGGCATCGCCTTGAGCAAAGCCCAGTCATTCTATTCAGGTTCGCATATACAGTGCCACGAAATCGAACATGCAAGGCACCATTCACTGTGGCATCTTGCTGGGTTCCCGTTTCTCGCATTGCCGTCTAAATCTACTGAGTACCTCGCCATGCTCAAGACTCTGATTGAGCTGGGTGAAGCGCCGCAGCTGCTCGCGTGGCGGAATGAATTCATCGATGTCCTCCCGTTCAAAGGCCCTCCAGGGGACAGGAAAGCCCATGACGCCGCTGCCCTGATGTTCATCCAGCGCCTGACCGAGCGATACGGGATGACGAGAGAAGAAGTCGCCCTGGCGATAATATGGACCTTGCGGGAAGAAGTGGAGGCGCGCCACGGTCAGGAGGTCAGCCTGTCTTGCGCCGAACACTTCGAGAGAATGAAAGCCGCGGCGTTCATCGAATATCGTGAAACCTACGCCCGGCTTTTCGGGATGTCGCTGGACGACTTGCGCGATGTCGTCTCAAGGCTTAGCATGTAGCTCATTTCTGCAGTCTTTTCAGCGCGTCCATCGCATCCTTTCTTCTTTCCCACGGCACCAGCAGGTGGTCGTGGTGGTATGCAGAAAAAGCATTGATGCTTATCTTCTCTTTCGCCAATGCCTCGCTTATCCTCGCCAGGAAACCGACCGCCATCAAATCAGAATAGACATTGAGCGTTATCAAGGCGAACGGCCCGGCCATCTTTTCAGTCAGACCCGCGATTTCTTCCTTTATCCCTTCTTCTAACACCACCGTGAGCCCTTCCTCCTCCCGGTAGATGCAGGTGATGTAATCCAGGTAGTTGGCAAGCATCATCAGCTCGCTTTCGCCAACAGAAGCCATGAAGTATCTGGTTTTCGCCATCTTCGGCTGCAGGTTCTTCAACAGCTTTTTCAGGTCAGATACTGTTTCCATAGTTTCACCTTCAAATCAGCACTGCACTGTCCTTGCAAACAAACAGCAAAGCGAAGCGCTGCGGCAGCTCTTTCATCTCGTCCTTCTTGAACGGTCCCACGGTATCGTTCCCGAGCGTGAGCTGCGGCACGTCTTCAATAAACTTCACCTTCATTTCATTTCCGGGTTCGCTCGCGCTTCCGATTCCGCTCGGATTTTCGGTTTTTTGTTTTGGGTTTTGGTTTTTGTTTTGGTTCTCGAGCACGGCGTCCTTCCACGGATCAAATGCCTTTATATCATCTATTATCTTCGCCACCAATCCTGTCTCGCCATGTATGGAATTAGGAACCCGTATCAGCTTGCTGAGGTCCTGCGTCACTCCGACATCGGTATTCACAGAATGGATGGGCAGACTGTCAGCGACAATCTTCAGCCTCTTCTTCAATTCATCGAATTTCAGGAATGTCCTGCTCCAGTTGCCCTCTTTTATCCCGCTGATGAAGAACTCCCTCTCTTTCTGGTCAGCGTATTTCCGCGAAAGCGCTGTGGGATTATCCTCCAGCAGCTTCAACACCCCGCGTGCCATCCGTCCCCTGTATCCACCCTCGTCAGGCCTCGGTCCCAACAGTTTCTGCGGCTTACTGTCAGACAGCCCGAAGAAATCCAGGTAATCCAGCCCCTGGCCCATTATGTAATCCACAAGCTCCCTTCTCTCATCGCCGCCAAGGTCCAGGAACGCCTTGTCCCTCACATGGATGTGATAGCCGCGGTTCCCTGAGAAAACGATTATGACGTCCTCTTTTCCCACTCCGAAGTCATTGATTATGAAATCATCAACCAGCCGCACAACCTCCTCTTTCACTGCCTCCAGCTTGGCATAGGCGCCATATCTGCCTTCGGAGTGGATGTCAAGGTCAAAGACCAGGTCTGCCCCTTTCCACTGCTTCTTCTGTATCGGTGTGGCTCCGGGGAACTCGTAATACGCCGTCGAGTGGGATACGAACATCGGCGTGTTGCTGCAAAGGTATCTCCTGAGCTCCGTGGCATTGGCGAAATTCAGATGCCTGGCGTCTATCTTCTTCACATTGCCGATGCCGAACTCCCTCTGCTCCAGGCCAGGGATGGGGAAGTCCGCCTCGGCGTAGTACGAAGCGAATATCCTCTTCACCGCGAGCATGTCGTCCTGTCTCATTTCCTTATGACCCCTTTCCTGTCATCTGTCAGCGTGTGCCAGTTCAGTGGATGCCCTATGCCGCACACAGCGCAGCACAGACCATAGGTCATGATGGTGGCGCAGGAAGGCACGCTGTACTCCTTCTTCCTGATATGGCTCACCTGGTATTTCGTCACCTTCTCGTTGAAGTCAGGCAGGTCCTCGAACACCTTGACTATCGCCTCCTCGCCCATGCCTATCGCTGTCAGATAGGTCGCCAGGTACCATCTGGCATGGTGCGGCAGGTTCTCATGCTTCCTGGCGCTCTCCAGCATCTTCATGACACAGGGCGGGTGGTCGCCTGCCTTGATTATTATCCTGCTCTCGTTCTTGGGGATCTCTGCCAGCAGCTTCTTCGCCGCCTGCTTTATGATGTCAGGTGGGTCCTTCACGAGCGGGATGTCCTCCACGTGCTGGCGGACCGCCTCCTCTATGAGCCTGAGCTTCTGCGAGCGCTTTATCTCCACCGTGCCGTGCAGTATCCGCATGTTTATTAGCCGGTAATCCGGGTTCCTCAGGCTGTACCGCAGGTAGGTGGGCAGGTCCACAGCGAGCCTGTCCCCCTCGCCTTTGGTGGCTATGCCGAAGCGTGAGGCCACCTCGTCAACGGCTGCATCACCATCGCGGTCAAGATAGCCCCGCGCCCTTTTCGATTCGTTGACAGCGAACCTGCTGGTGAGGAAATTGTTGTGGAGGTGCCCCAGCATCATCCTGGCAGCCGCGAACGAGGCTATCTCCTCCATCTTCTCGGTGTCGTGGAGGAGCATCCTGGCGCTGCTTTCGCCCTTGAGCGCCTTCTTCACCCGTTCCACGGCCAGTTCCACTATCCTTTCATCGGGCGCCATGCCCTGGATGTGCTTCTTGGCGCTCTCGCTGAACGGATATCTGACCGAGAAATCAAGCCCCTCCGCCATGACCCCTATTCGGAGTTGTCTATTTTATATATTTCCCAAGAAGCCCGAAGAGCATGTAGGCCCCATCGAACAGCAGTATCGCGACCAGGTAGTCCCATCTCCCGAAAGCGACCATCACCAGGGCACCGAGCTTCAGGAACATGCGGTAATCTGTCAGCGGCTTCAAAGCGCCCACCAGCTTCAGCTCGTCAAGGAAAGCGAGCGCGACAAAGAACACGAAAACCATCACATCCAGCGACGGGAACCCGAAAGCGAAAAGCGATATCGCGGCTATCGCGAATCCTAACTGGTGGGCGACAGTATCAATCTTTCTGGCAAAAACCTGCGCCACGAGCGCAGCCAAAAACAGCACTGAAAAGCTCGCAGTCCCGATAAGATATCCTATCGCGAGGCCATAAGCAGCTGCGAAGACGTATTTGGATGGATGCTTGCTTTTCCTGTCGTCATCCATCCAGTCCACTGCCTTGACCAGGAAACCGGCTAGGAAAGCGAGGATGAAAGGGAGGGCGGATGCGAGCATGTCGTTCACCTCAAAAACCTGGCCATTATAAGCGGCAATGCGATTGTCGCATCGCAATCCACGGTCACATGGCCCGCGGTCTCCTTTATCTTGCCCCAGGATATGCCCTCACTGGTCCTCGCCCCGCTCAGCGAGCCGTCCCATGGCGATGAGGTCGTGACATAGACCGCATAGTCAAAGCCGCCCCTCAGCAGGTTCACCCCTATCGCATGGTGCTTGGATATCCCTCCGCCGAGCACTATGCCGCCTGTCTTGTCCGCATTCAGCGCAAGCTGGGCCAGTTCATTCATGTCCTTGGTGACATCTATCGTGAAATCCTTCCTTTTCTGCTTGAAGAAATATGTCTGCAGCCCTATGGCCGAGTCTGTTATGCCAGGGCAGAACACCGGTATGCTGTTCTTCGTGCACCAGTGCAGGAAAGAGTCCTCACCGGTCTTCTCCCCGATTTTCCTGGCTATCTGCGATGGCGAGACCGTCTTCTCTTTCTTATACAGCTCTTCATAGGTTTCTTTCATGAAGCCCTCCAGATATTCGTAGCGGTCGTTGGGCACAAGGATATTGCCTATCCTGTTGACTCCTTTCTTGTGGAGCGTGGCATCATCCATCATGAAATCTCCGAGCTGGTATGGCTTCGCGGATTTGATGAGGTCATGGTCCAGGCTCCCTCCAGCGGTGATTATCGCATCCACGAACCGCCTTTTGCACATCTCCGCGATTATCCCCCGCAGGCCTGATGCTATCATATTGGATGTGAACGTCAGGAAAATGGTCGCCTTCTCCTTCTTCATCCTCTCTATTATGGAGACCGCCCTGGCGATGTTGGTGGCCTGGAATCCGCAGCCGGCCAGTCCGTCAATCTCTCTCAGGTCTTCCGCTTTCAGGTCCTGGATATCCATGGCAAGCAGTAGGGAGTGATAATATAAAAAACAGAGGGCCGGCTACCTGTCCAGATACGGTATCGTATTGCCGGCGAATTCTATGAGCGCATCCTTCTCCCCAGGAGAGAGCTTCCTGTCCAGATAGGCCGCCATCGCCTCATCCAGCATGCCGTTGTCCAGACCATCCCTTATCTTGCATATGATCATGGCACGCATATGTTCGGCCATGCCAGCTTCCTTGATGAGACCCACGAACTCGTTTGTGGAGAAATCTGCCGGTACAACGCACATCCCGTAGCGTATTATGCCGATGCTGTCCACCAGGTCCTTGGACCTTATCTTCTTCATCATCAGCTTCACTATGAGCAGCTCCTCAGGACGCAGGAGACGTGCCTGCATGGAGAAGCTCCCGTTCTCAGGATAGAACCCGAAGATCTCTTTTTCGTAATTGGATGCGAGCGAGAATTTTGGTTCGTAAGCAACGGCGCTCGAGGCATCGTATATAGGCGATACGGATATATGGGCCGCGGTTGCGGGACCGCAGTCTTTCTTGGATTTGTTGGCCTTTCTGCCTAATATGATGACATTCTCGTTGGACAACCGTAACTTCTTTCTCTTGTAGCCGAGATTCTTCAGCATTAAACCTATCTTCCGGGCGTCTTCACTATGCACCACCATGTCTATGTCATGGGTGTATCTTGTCGGGCCGCTGTAGGCGCGCGCCGCATAGCCGCCCATGAGCAGCAGCCGGACTTTGTTCTGCCTCGCCCAGACCATCATCTCGTTGATATCATACATGGCCTGCCTCTCCTGGTTGGACCTTCCAAGGTTTTCGAGGAGAGGGCGCTGTTTTTCGAATCTCGAGCGTTCTATCTCGACGTAGCGTCTGCTGCCACTGCCCTTTAATCTGTTGTCCATAGTGTAACTAAGGGTAATAGTATTTATAAATGTTTGCGGATGGAAAAATGTGTTTATAGTTTGGCAGCGCTCTCTGCCAGCACATCAGCCAGTTCAGAGGCGCAGAAGTTGTATCCGTACTTTCTCTTAAGCATGTTGCCTGCGTTGCCTGTTATAATCGCTCCGGCCACCGCGGCTGTGAAGCTGTCGTTCTTGCATGCGAGCGCTGCCACGAGCCCCGCCAGCACATCCCCTGTCCCGCCTTTTGTCATCCCCTGATTATGCACCCTGTTGGTCACAGTCCTTTTCCCGTTGCTGATTATGTCCACTGGCCCCTTCTTGAGTATGATGCAGCGGTGCTTCGCAGCCATCGCCTTCACGTTCCTTGCGCTGCCTTCCATCCCGAAAAGCATCCTGAACTCGTTCTCGTGCGGGGTGAGTATGGCGCCTTTGGGTATCCTCCCTTTCACGCGCTTCAGGCCATCGCCATCTATCACGAGTTTCGTGTTTTTTGTTTCGGGTTTCGGTATCGCCACGCGCGCATCCGATATCCCTATACCGAAAAGTATGCAGTCAATCTTCCCCCTCATCGCCGCGCTCTTCAAATCATAAACCACAATCGCCTCAGGTATCCTTTTCACCGCGCCTATCAGATAAGGGTCCCGTTCCGCAGGATAGAAATAAAGCAGGTCCACGAATCGCCTCGCGGCAAGGATTGAGAACATGGGCGCGCCATGGTAGTCTCTGCTCCCTCCTATTATAAGCAGTCTTCCATTATCGCCCTTCCGCGATTTCCCTGGCGGCGAATAGAGCGAGCGCAGCGCATTCATGTTTATCGCTTCTCTGTAAGGATTAAAATTGTGATTGGCCTGGTCCTGCCCCACCATGGCCTGCGGCAGGCACCGGAAAACAAAATGATTATTAAGGATATCTCAGTGGTATGGACATGGTAACCAGAAAGAAGGACCCCCCTACAGCTAAGATTGAACGGGTGCCCAGCGGCATCCCAGGCCTTGATGAGATGGTTTGTGGCGGTTTCGTGAGGGACAGCACAGTGCTTGTGCAGGGCGGGACAGGATCCGGCAAGACCATCATGTGCCTCCAATATCTCTATAACGGCGTCATCAAGTACAACGAGCCCGGCGTCTATCTCAGCTTCGCAGAATCAGATGAGATGGTATACCAGCACGGCAGCCTGTTCTCCTGGGACTTCAAATCCCTGGTCCGGGCCAACAAGTTCGCCATCATACGCTACCAGCCCCATGAGATAGTGAAGATAATAGAAGAAGGCGGCGGCGTGATACGCGACACCGTGGAGTCCATGGGCGCCAGAAGGCTCGTCATAGACTCGCTCAGCGCCTATGAGATGATGTTCGAGAACAAATACCGGGCCAACGAATCCATCCTTTCGCTGCTGGAGATACTCCGCAAATGGAACACAACCTCGCTCGTCACTTCAGAGAGCCCGATAAGCCCCATGATAGGGGGGCGGGGGAGGCTCGGCTTCCTCACGGACGGCATCATCAATCTCTATTACCTAAGGACGAACCACCACCGTTCGCGAGTCGTGGAGATACTCAAGATGAGAGACACCAACCACAGCGACGAGTTGCATCTCTTCGATCTGGATAAGAAAGGGATCAGGGTGACAAGGAGGTTGGGGAAGGTTGGCCAGTCCTAGTAATGCGCAGGCGAGCGTGGAATTCCTTCTCATCCTAGCCGTATCCATGGTCGTCATAATGATGATTGTGATACTGGCGCAGCAGCAGATAACCACAGTGCAGGCCGAGAAGGACAGCATGGATGCGCAAAACTCGCTCCTGGACCTGAGTTCTGCGGCCAGGGAGGTATATGCCCAGGGCGAAGGTTCCAAGAAACTTGTTTTCATCAGGCTCCCGAGCAGCTATGAGCCCAGCCGGTCGTTCGTGGGCAACAAGTCCATACAGATAAGGGCGGCCGGGACCGACCATGTCTCAGTGGAGAATTTCAACGTCCGCGGCTATCTGCCGGGCACACCTGGAGGACACTGGGTGTGGGTGACATCTGAGGGCAACCGCGTCCGCATAGGGCTTGCCATGATGGAACTTGACAAGAACAGGATATATGTTGTGATGGACAGCAACAGCTCCGCCAGCCGGTCCTTCTCTATCAAGAACGCCTGGGTCAGGAATATCAGCGTGGAAACCGCCACCACATGGACCACCGCGGATGTGCAGATGAGCGGAGTACCATCCGCATTCCAGCTCAGTGTTAACGGCAGCGAGCTGATAAACGTCCAATTCGCCTCCAGCGCGGAATCTGCCGGCTTCTACATCGGTGCGATAGAACTCGATGCCAGCGACGGCACGGGCGCAGTCGAAACTGTCACCGTGCCGGTCACAGTGGAGGTAATCAATCCTAACCAGCCCCTCCTGCCGGTGAAGGATATCCAGGGCCCGATAATCACCAACATCTACCAGGTGCCTACGCCTGCGGTGAAGACCCAGCCACTGGCAATCTATGTGAATGCCACGGACTCCCTGACCGGAAACCACACCATAAGCGGCTGCCAGATAGACGCGGATAACTCTGGCAACTGGCAGACCATGCTTCCGGTCGACGGAGCGTACGACCAGGTAACGGAATTGTCGGTTTTCAATTATACGAGCGGTTTCACCCTCGGTCCGCACACAGTGAGGGCCAAGTGCACGGACTTCCTTAACAACACCGGTCCATTGGCCTACTATTACTTCAATGTGAGCGAGGCGGACCAGCTCGGCCCCATAGTCATCCAGATGTATCATACCGACTATGCGACGACCATATCCAACATATCTGTGGGCGGGATTGCGACCGACGCATATACCGGGGGCAACGATGTCTCGGGGTGCAATGTGAAGGTAGACTCAGGCGGCTGGCATCCTGCCACCCCTGGAGACGGAACGTGGAATTCGACGACCGAGAACTTCACATACAATGTCGGGCCGGTCGCGGTGGGCATCCACAGCGTATATTACCAATGCAATGATTCGGTCGGAAATGTCGGCGGCATCTACAACGACACTTTCGGCGTGGTGGATGTGGACCTGATGCTTGTCCTGGACCGGTCCGGCTCCATGGCATGGAACGTCACCAATGCCACGAATAGCGCCATCGTCAGCGCGTCAAGCACAGGCTGGAGCAGCGTGAAGACCCTGAGCGTCACCGCAAAGAATGGCGAACTGGCGAACCTCACGACGGAGATACGCTCGAGCACATCCAATTGTCTGACGTCCTTCAATGTCACCATAGGCGGAGTGCAGGTGGCGACCGGAAACACCACCTCGACAAGCTACGTCTATTTCAATAACAGCATCAACATCACGAATGTCTACCCGCCCTTCACCGTCACCCTTTGGCTGAAGCGCAACGCCACCGGATGCACGGCATACAACGGGGACTTCTCCATCCAGCAGGCCCCGATCAAGATGGCCGCGGCCCAGAACGGCTCAGAGATATTCCTAGACATCGCCGGAAACCAGGTGCAGGCCGGCCTTGTCTCATTCAGCACGAGCGCCACCACCAACGAACAGCTCGCGATGATGACGCCTTCGAATCAGGGGCATCTGAAGGATGCCATAGACGCCCTCACAGCTTCCGGCACCACATGCATCGAGTGTGGGCTCACGAACGCGTGCACCGAGCTAAACTCGTCCCGGTCCAGGCCCACAGCCAGCAAGGTCGTAGTGCTTCTGACCGACGGTGTCGGCAACGTCTGCAAAGACACCGGCTCCTGCACTGGCACTGAATGCATGGGCTGTTCTGTCGCAGGCGCGGTCTATTGCAGGGACCGCGATGTGACCGTGTATACCATAGGGTTCGGCAATGATGTGGACGAGTCGGAGCTCACGAATATCGCCCTTCTTACGGGAGGAGACTACTATTTCGCTCCGAACGTTGCCACACTGACCGCCATTTTCCAGAGCATAGGCAGGCATTAGGCTGATAACCATGAAAGCACAGGCCTCGTTAGAATTCATGATCGTATATTCTGTCCTGCTCATGATATTCGTGGTGGTGTTCACAATCTCTTTCGGCGGCAGCCTCAATCTCTTCCAGGCCCAGGACTCGGCGCTGGCCATGCGCAACTCCCACGCCGCGGCAGCAGCCATGAACTATGTCTACCTGGCCGGAGACGGCGCCAGTTACAACTTCACCAGGGCGAACGCCGATAACAGGGAGAATGTCACCATGTCAGCATATGCGGTGACTGTCTGGAGGCCGCTGGCATCCGCAGCCGTGCCGCTGCTGGACGGCAAGATGAACGCCAGCTCGCTCAACCGCAGCGGCATGCTCATAACAAACAACGGTGGTGAGATAGATATCGGCGACTGACCCGACTGACCACCGCAAAGGGCAGACATGGGCCATGGACTTCATCATGGGCCTGCTGGCACTGACATTCATAATGGCGCTCTACATCCTTATGTGGGACAGCATCGCACAGAGATGGAACGCAGCAGGTCGGCATACGGAAATGGAATCCAGCGCATATTTCGCGGCCGAGTCGCTCATGACGACGCCAGGCGAGCCGGAGAGCTGGGAGATGCTTCCGCATATCGACGGCAACGTGAGCGCCATAGGGCTGGTCAATGGCCGCAACGAGCTGAGCCGGATGAAGCTGGAGAAGCTGGTGGCCGAGAACGCCACATCCTATGAGGCCATAACTGCGCGTCTGGGCATGCAGCGCTACGAGTTCGGTATGCGTGTCACGGATCTCCGTGGCAATAAAGTATACTACGAGTTCGGGAAGTTCAGTTTCGGCATGCTCAACAACTCGCTGATTTTCGACCGTCTGGGCATGCTGGACGGGGAGCCGGTGATTGTGCATATGGAGGTGTGGGGGAGATGAGGGGATTCGCCATCACCACGGATGCCGTAGTGGCAATATCATTTTTCCTGTTCGCCATAATGATCATATCAAGCCAGAGCTACCAGCCCAGGGCGCCCGGCGGCATCTACCTGAAGCAGCTGACGCTGGATGCGATGACAGTGCTGGAGAAGACAGGCAGGATAAACCAGGCCATCGCCGGCAACAACAGCGCCATCCAGGATATCATAGAAGCTACGCCGAATCTCGCATGCATGGACATCTCCATAATGAACGCCAGCGGGGATGTGGTGGCTACTGCCGTGAAGACCGACTGCACCGAAAACGCCGGCTTGGATATGCAGACGAGCGCAAGGCCTGTGCTCTGCGATGGCATCACCTATGTAGTCAAATCCGAATCCTGGTTCAGGAAGGAGCCTGATTAGCATGGGGGTACGGATGATGATTCCGGGGGGAGAAGAGCGATGCGCGGATTCGTGATAACCATTCTGTCGGTGAGCCTCATAATGATGCTTGTGATGCTAGCCATGTCGCTCCGCAACGCCCAGCTCGGTACCGAGAGGGCGCTCCTGGAGCCGCTGCCCCTCACCTATGCCGCATTCCTGTTGGATGACGTTGGCTACGAACTCAACTCCCTGGTCGGACCCCGCATCGTCTTCAAAGAGACCAACGAAAGCATGGGACTGGCCGTTAGCGATACCCTCCACGGCTACAACCATTCCGCCGAAATGTCTTTCTACAGCGCCTTCCTGGCCGGAGAAGTGGCGACCAGGACCGCCAGCAACATCACAACAAACTTCACCAACATGACTGACGGCGTGATACGCGTTTTCATAGCTGAGGATTACATCTACAGCAACGACCATACCAAAAATGAGTCGCTTTTCACCAAGTCAGACGGCACCGGTGCCACATCCTATGACATAAACATCACAATCACAGCAGTCCGGTCCAACGTCACCCATATGGCGTTCAATGACAATGGCACCCTCAATGTCACCATACGCTATACCGACCTTAACGGCACCGGGGTGGAGGAAGGGCGTGTCTTCCCTGACCAGCCCAACACCCTCAGGGTGGATTATGAGGGCGGAGGCAGCATACTCGTGGCGCTGGGGCCTGAAGGCGGCAATGACGGCTCGCTGCGTATGGAAGCGACCGGGATTAGCGCCGAGACTGCATGGGCCGCAGTCCTGCCGCCGCTCAATGCCACGAAGAGGATGGGCTATGAATACGATGCGACCATAGAATATGTGCAGGGCAAGGTTGCGAAGAGCTGCCGCATCGGAAAATGAATGCATTTAAATCACACATGAGAGTGATGGGAACATGGCCGTGGAAACGAAAATCGACAAGATGGTCACCCTTCTGAGAAAAAACAAGACCATGAGCCTGAGGACGCTCGCCCGCGAGCTTTCTATCAGTGAGGAGCTGGTCGAGAAATTCGCGCTTTGCATGGAGAAGGCAGGGCTCGCATACATCCACTATCCCATCAACATGATAGAGAACCCTTCGGTCACATACGTGGCCCCTCCGGTCGAAGCGCAGAAGGCCGCCCACGTCGGCAAGCTGCTCAGCGAGTACGACATAACCCAGCAGGGCGATGCCATCGGCCACGTGAAGATATTCCATTCTCCTGAGGAGCGCCGCCCGCTCTATCTCATCGCGCTACCGGAAGCGGGCCCGGGCACACGCTCCTATCTGGAGGAAGTCAAGCAGGAGGTCTCCAGGACATTCCAGATCTGGGTCGATGAGAAGAATCCTGAGGAGAACAGGCGCCTTTTCGAAGGCCGCCGGAAACTGATATCGGACATCATCAAGAAGGACCTCTCCCCGTCGCCGGAGGTGCTGGACGAGCTCGCTCGCATCGTCCTGAACGAGATGTACGGCCTCGGCGAGCTGGAAGCCCTGGTGGAGGACCGGAGGCTTGAGGAGATAGTAATCAACGCCGCCAAGCAGCCTGTCTCGGTATATCACAAGGAGTTCGGATGGCTCAGGACCAACATCAGGATGAAGAGCGAGGCTGAGATCGAGAACTTCTCGCAGCAGATTGCGCGCAAGGTGGGCAGGCAGATCAGCACCCTGAACCCCATCCTTGACGCGCACCTGGGGACCGGCGAGCGTGTGAACGCGACGCTCAGCCCCATATCCGCCTACGGCAACACGATAACCATGAGGCTTTTTGCGAAGAACCCGTGGACCATAGTCAGTTTCATCAAAAAGGAGAACAATGCCATGTCGCCGGAGATGGCCGCGCTATTGTGGCAGGCCATGCACTATGAGATGAACATACTCACCGCAGGGGGCACGGCGAGCGGCAAGACCAGCGCGCTGAACGCGCTCCTGGCGCTCATACAGCCTTTCCAGAGGATCATCACAATAGAGGATACCCGCGAGCTCTACCTTCCGACATACCAATGGAACTGGGTGCCGCTGGTGACCAGGATGCCGAACCCTGAAGGCATGGGCGAGGTCACGATGCTCGACCTGATGGTCAACTCCCTCCGTATGCGGCCCGACCGCATCGTCCTCGGTGAAATCCGCCGCAAGCGCGAGGCCGAGGTCTTCTTCGAAGCCATGCACACCGGACACAGCGTCTATTCCACGGTCCACGCGGATACCGGCCAGCAGGTCCTGAAGAGGCTCATAGAGCCGCCCATCGAGATCCCTGAATCCCAGGTGGAGGACGTGCACCTCCTGCTGGTCCAGTACCGCGACAGGAGGCGGAACATCCGCAGGACGCACGAGATATCAGAGGTGCTCTGCGGTGTGTCAGGACCGGAGCTGAACAGGGTGTTCACATGGAAGCCGCGCACCGACGGTTTCGAGAGCGCCAAGGCCCCCCACCGCTACATGGAGGAGCTCAACCTGCGGACCGGCATGACCGAAGCTGAAGTGAATGCGGACCAGAAGGACAAGATAACGGTCCTCAGCTGGATGCTCAAGAACGGGCTGGAGGATGTGGAGAGTGTGGGCAGAGTCATGAAAGCCTATTACGCGGACACCGCAGGCATAGTAGACGCGGCCGAGAAGGGGACTTCACCGCAGAAGGTGCTTTGACATGCCGGACCGCGTGCCAATAATGCTCCTGCCGGCCAACGTGGTGCGGAAACTCGGGCGGAGGACTTTCCCCCCTGTCATGCTGCTCCTGCCGCTCTTCCCGTCGCTCAAAGGCACGCTCCAGGAAATCCGGTCCGAGGTCGGCGTGGATTCATTCGTCACGGCATCATTATTCTCATCCTTCATCTACGGGCTCATCTTCTTCCTGCTCAGCTTCGCCCTACTCTCATCGCGCCCGATCACGACAGACCCTCTCATCTTCTCCATCGTCCTGGGAGCCGTCTTCTGGCTGATGTTTTTCATCCTGCATATCTACTATCCGGGCATCATCGTGAAGAAGATCGCGGCCAAGGAGAACAAGGACCTGCTCTATGCCCTGCGCGAGATGATAATAGACATAGACGGAGGCGTCCCCCTGTTCGATTCCATGAAGAACATCTCCGCTGCCGGATACGGCTACATCTCCGCGGACTTCGATTGGGTGGTGCGCCAGGTGGAAAGCGGCGTGCCGGAGCGGGAGGTCCTGAAGCAGCTCGCCCTCAAGACAGAGAGCGAGTTCCTCAAGCGGGCGGCCTGGCAGATGGTGAACGCCCTTGAATCCGGCGCCAAGATGAGCGATGCGCTGGAAGGCATCGCGGTTGCCGTGGAGGAATACCTCCTTCGCGAGATAAAGAACTACTCCAACAACCTCAATTTCCTGTTGCTGATATACATGCTCGTGGGCATCGTGGCCCCGTCCCTGGGCATCACATTCATGGTACTCCTATCGGCGTTCAGCGGGCTCGGCGTGACCATAGAGGCAGTGATGATGCTCATCATATGCACATCCATCTTCCAGGTCGTGATGATAGGATACATGGCCTCCACAAGGCCGGATCTCTTCGGTGGCTGAAATGGAACCATCAACAAATGACAAGGAAGAATCGCTCATGAGCCAGAGGCCTTTCAGGCGCGTTGGTTCTGTGCTGCCAAAAGCCATGCTGAAGCATTTCAGCACCAGGCTCCGGCATGCAGGCATCAGGAAGGATGTTCGCGTGTGGCTCGGGGCACGGCTCCTCCTCGCGTTTCTGATTGGCTCAATCCTTCTCCTGCTCTACATCATGATATTCAATCCGGTCACCAATATCGAAACCCTGGCGGTCTCCATATGCCTTTTCCTGGGCGGGGGCTTCCTTGTTCTGGTGCCGTCATACCTTCAGCTTTATTACCGCATCGTGGACCGCACCACCCAGGTGGAGAAGGTCCTGCCGGATTTCCTGCTTCTCACAGTTTCCAACCTGAGGGCAGGCATGAGCCCATTCGCCGCCTTCACCCAGGCCGCAATCCCGGAATTCGGGTCTTTCCACGAAGAGGTGAGGCTGGGCGCTGCGAGAACCGGAGGCAAAAGCTCGCTTGCGGATGCGCTCAACGAGATATCCACTTATTTCGATTCGCATCTGCTCGAGAGGACAGTGAGCCTCTTCAACAAGGGGCTCCGCTCGGGCGGCCATCTCGCCAGGCTGCTCACCTCGATAGCGCAGGAGGTCCGCCGCATACAGGACCTGCGGGCCGAGCTGATATCATCCACCAGGTCCTACACGATTTTCCTCATGTTCATCCTGGTCCTGGTGATGCCGTTCCTGCTTTCGATCTCCACGCATTTCGTCCAGGTCTTCCTCAAGATTAACCAGGAGAGCGTGGCAGCCGGTGCAGACTCCAGTGCAACGGCAGGCATGCCTGTTTTCTCAGGCGCCATACTGATAACCGCCAACGACATGGTCATGATATCAATCACCCTGATAGTGACGAGCTCCCTGTTCATGTCTATCCTGATAGGGGTTATCAGCAGGGGCCGTGCCACCTATGGTGTGAAGTATTTCCCTCTTTTTGCCTGCGCGGCGACGCTGACCTATCTGCTCTCGAAAGCGTTCATAGAAAGCTTCCTGTCAGGGTTCTCCTATTGAATTGTCGCTTCAGATGCATCCTGATGGGCGAAATTCCAGTTCCAGAAAGGTTTTAAACCTCCCCCTGAAAAGCTACTCCAAGCAAACCCAAGAGGTGCTATAAATATGAAAGGACAAGTTTCGACAGAATACCTTGTAATCCTGGCTATTGTCCTCGTCGTTGCCTTGGTCGTCGTCTACCTGGTAGGCGGCTTCGCTGGCATGGGCGTAGGAACGATGGAGACCCAGAGCATGCAGGCGTGGGGAACTGCGGCGCCGTTCGCTATCACGAGCTGGAAGCAGACCGACACCGCGTTGGAAATGGAGGTCCAGAACAACGATGTGGACCAACTGACCCTCACTGGCATAGCGATGGATGGCGCTAGTGTGACAATCGCCCCGGTGAACCAGACCTTCGCGAGCGGCTCTAAGTTCCTCATAACCGCTACCGTGGCTAGTGCATGCGGCGCTCCCGGTACGTCTTTCAGCCACTCAAACGTGATTTTGACCTATAACAAGGGCTCGATAAGCGGAAAGACGGAGACAGGCATAAGGCCGATAGTCGGCAAGTGCTCCTGAACCTCTGTTTTTTTCCTTTAATTTTTCTTTTTCTTCTTAATTTTCTCCTGCTTGATGCGCATCCTTCTACATGGCCAGGGTCATCCTCCCCCATTATAAAATCTGCCGAGAATAATCCATGTCGGGACGATAAAATGTTCTGTAAAGGTCAAGTCTCCACGGAATATCTCGTGGTGCTCGCAATCATCCTGGTCGTAGGCCTTGTGGTCGTCTATCTTATCGGCGGATTCGCAGGCATGGGAGGATCGAACCTGGAGACCGAGAGCATGCAGGCATGGGGAACTGCAGCGCCGTTTGCCATAACCAACTGGAAGCAGACCGGCTCGACGCTCCAGATGGAGCTCCGCAACAACGATATCAACACCCTGACCCTGACCGGCATATCCATGGACAATGCCGTTGTTTACTCAGCAAACACGACATTCACGAGCGGCGAGAAGAGGCTCATCAGCGTCACGACTTCGACCAGCTGCGGCGCGACCGGAACGCGGTTCGTCCACGATAATGTCCTGATAACCTACAACAAGGGCATGATAACTGGGAATACCGAAAGGGGTCTGAAGCCCATTATCGGCAAGTGCTCCTGAACCTGATCTCTTCACCGGCAGCTCAACCCCCATCTTTTTAAATCTGAAGCGGCTCTACTGCATGAGGGAATGTCATGTTCAAGAAAGGGCAAGTATCTACTGAATATCTGGTTATTCTGGCTGTCGTGCTGGTCATAGCCCTTGTGGTGGTCTACCTGGTGGGCGGTTTTGCCGGCATGGGCGCGGGAACAACGGAGACCCAAAGCCAGCAGGCTTGGGGCACCGCAGCGCCATTCTCCATAACCATCCTGAAGCAGAGCGGCACGACCCTTGAGATGGAGATACAGAACAACGACGTTGACAAGCTCATCCTGACCGACATAACGATGGATAACGTCTCGGTCTTGGCTACGAACACATCGTTCACGAGCGGCGAGAAGAAAGTCCTCAACGCCACCACTGCGGCTTCCTGCGGAATCCCAGGTTCGGCGTTCTCGCATCAGAATGTCCGCATAACCTACACCAAGGGTGCGATAATCGGAAAGACCGAGTTCGGCATCCGCCCGCTGATGGGCAAGTGCTCCTGAAGAGACAGGTCCATCTTAATTTTCCTTTATTTTTCCTTTTCCCTCTCCTCTCAGGATAGATATCTCCTTATCACAGAATTGAGTTTTTCAGCTTCTTTCAGCGCTGCATCCGCAGGCTTCCCGCCCTGCTTCTCGTAGGCGTAGGCTATTGAAGAAGAGGCATTGATGCGGTGGATGAGGGCGTTTCCCTTCACTGCTTCCATAACCATCCCGAGATTGCCTCCCTGCGCGCCTATGCCAGGGATGAGGAACGGAACCTTATTTTCCGTCATCTTTGCCAGCTTCCCTATCGCCTCGCTCGTCGCGCCCACAACCAAACCACACTTCCAATCAAGTGCCTTCTCAGCGACCCGTTCGTAAACATATCCCTTGCCGCACTTCAGTTCCTCGAAATCTTTGGCTCCGGGATTTGATGTCCTGCAAAGCATGTACGCCAGCTTGCCCTCCCGAAGGAACGGCTTCACTGAATCCTCACCCATATAAGGGCTGATGGTGGTGGCATCAGCGCCCCAGAAGTCATAGAGCTCGCGTGCATACGCTTCGCTGGATTTGCCGATATCCCCCCTCTTCCCGTCGAGTATAAGAGGCACCTTCCCACGGTATCTTTGCATAATCTCTTCCAGCGCATACAATCCGTCGAACCCGTACTGGGCGAAATAAGCATAATTCGGTTTCAGGGCAGCTATGGCGTTCTCAGCGAGCAGCCTGTCTATGATGTCGTGGAAGAACGGCGCTATCGTCTCCTCAACCGACTTTCCTTTCCCCATGGCGCCTGCTATCCGGTCCATGTCCGGGTCCACTCCGAAACAGAGTATCGTCTTATTCTCTCTCGCGCTCTTCTCGAGGTCAATCATGAATGACTAACGCCGGCGATGTTTAAATCCCTTAGCCACCCCCCTTTCACTGGCCACCGCACTCTTTCAGCAATCAATATAAACGTGTTCTGGCAAAGGAGATGTCGCTCTCTGACCAATGGCCAGAGTTTGTAATGGGGTTATGGCGTAAAGCCGGATGTGGCACGCAACCTGGTAGCGCGGCAGAGGCTTATTTTCGCTTTCTCAAGACGAAAATCTGTTGCCGAAGCTCCAGATCTCTCTTCTGCATAAGCAGAAGAATTTGTAGCCGCGAAACCTGCATGCCGGAGTTCAACGCGCCTTTTTAGTAAAAAGGCGCGCCCAAAAACGGGTGTGCTAAAAGCGCCCAAAACGGGCCGTAAATAAAAATGCGCTGAACAGATCTCCGTGACCCCATTTTTTTACTACATCGATGATTTCCAAGAGGTGGATATGATGCGTTCGTATATCGTGTTGGCTCTGCTGGCGATAGTCCTCGCCGGCTGCGTGAACCCCCCTGTAGATGGGGGAAACCAGACAACCCAGCCACCAGTGATGGACGTGGCGCCAGGGCAGAACAATACCGGCCAGAACGTTTCTGTCCAGCCGCAGCAGAACCAGTCCACCGTGCTTGCGCCTGGCGATAGTGTGAGCCTCGGCGACCATGTCTGGGTGGATTACACCCTATGGGTGCAGGGCAAGGTCCTTGACACCAGCAATGCCACCCTGGCCAACGAGTCCGGCATCCTCAACCCGAACCGCCAGTACAAGCCCCTTGACTTCGAAGTGCAGTTCAACAAAGGCCTCATAGACGGCTTCATCATCAATGTCATAAACATGCATGTCAACGAGACTGTGAGCTTCGATGTGGACCCTGCACGCGGCTATGGCCCGTACGACCCAGCTAAGGTCATCGTGGTGCCGAGGTTCTACACCGCGGACCGTTACATCGAGCAGAGCCTGTACGAGACCGTGCCGCGCTCGTATTTCACCCAGCAGGGCATAAATGTCTCCAACGGGACCGGCTTCGACACCCCCTACGGCACTGTGTTCATAACCGATTTCAACGACGAGAATGTCACAATATTCTACCTCCTCGTGCCTGGCGCCAATATAACTGTCGGCGGCGTTCCCCAACAGGTCGTGGCCCTCTCGAACCTGACCGCGAAGATGGAACTGATGCTCGAGGAGAACGGGACCTATGCTCTCCCGGACCCCATCCTCAAGGCCGCAGTCCCGCTGAGGGTCGTCAACAAGACAAACGACAGCATCGTCATGGAGAGGATGCTTATCGTGAACCGTTCCTATAAGCTGGCACACCCATACACGTTGGCGCCTACGACATTTCTCGTGAAAGATGTCGCAGACACCAACATCACGCTGGATGGCAACCACCCGCTGGCTAACGAGACACTGCACTTCCAGGTGACCCTGCTCAACGCCACCAGGCCCAGCAACTAAGTAAATGACTTAAAAAATAGCCTTAGAATGGCATACTCGACTGATGCATCCGAATCGTCGGATGCATCGGCAGTAACAAGGTGAGACGACCCCGAGTATCGGGGCCAGGGTGCACTAACGTGCACTCGGCTCACCTTGTTAAGAAGTGCTGACTAAGGTAAAAATTTAGGTCAGACACTATCGTCCTTCTTTTTTCCCATTATACTTCATCCATTTCCTGATTTCCATGTAGGAGAACACGAACAGCGCCAGGCCTATCGCAAGTACCCATTCAGTAATGCCCAGCGGCTTCACATGGAACAGCTCATTGAGCAGCGGAGTATACAATATCGCCACCTGCATGCCCAGCGTCAGTATCGTCGTATAGACAAGCCATTTGTTCGCGAACAGCTCCCTGATGATCGGCCTCTCGAGCGAGCGGCAGGAGAACGCCTGCGTCTTCTCGAACATCACCATCACGGTGAAAGCCAGGCTCTGCGCCAGCACCATGTCGCCTCTGGTCACGTCGAACATGAATGCGCCGATGGTGGCGATGGTGACTATGGCCGGCGATTCGAATATGAATATGCCCATGCCCTTCCAGATGCTGTCTCCCTTCTTGCGGGGCTTTCTGTTCATGACCTCCCTGTCTATGGGGTCGACCGCCAGCGCGATGGCCGGCAGGCCGTCCGTGACGAGGTTTATCCACAGTATCTGTATGGCTATGAGCGGCAGGGGCATGCCCAGCATCACCGCGAAGAATATGACCCCGACCTCTGCGATGTTGCCTGCGAGCAGGTAGGCGACCGTCTTCCGTATGTTATCATATATGCCGCGGCCTTCTTCTATGGCAGCCACGATGCTCGCGAAGTTGTCGTCAGCCAGCACCATGTCGCCGCTCTCCTTGGCGACCTCTGTGCCTGTGATGCCCATGGCCACGCCTATATCAGCCTTCTTCAGGGCCGGGGCGTCATTCACGCCATCGCCGGTCATCGCCACCACATGGCCTTTGTAGTTGAGCGCCTCCACGATCCTCAGCTTGTGTGCAGGAGACACTCGCGCATAGACTGATATCCCATCCACTTTTGTGTGGAACTCGTCCTGGCCCATCCGGTCCAGCTCCTCGCCGGTCACCACCCTGCTGCCATCGCCTATGCCCAGCTCCTCTGCGATGGCCTTGGCAGTCAAGGGATGGTCGCCGGTTATCATGATTACCCGTATGCCAGCGCTCCTGCACAGCCTCAGGGCGTCCTTGACCTCCTCGCGCGGGCTGTCCATCATTGCAGCTATGCCTATGAAAGTGAGATCCTTCTCCACTGCGGCCTGGGTGAGTTTGGCTCCGTCCAGCTCCCTATATGCGAGCGCGAGCGTCCTGTATCCTTTGGCGGTCAACGCGTTGTTCGCTTCCTCTATCTCCTCTTTCTCCCCGGAACTCAGGCGCCTCGTTTTCCCATCTGCCAGCCTTCTCGTTGATAGCGTAAGCACGACCTCTGGCGCGCCTTTCACATAAGCTACGTTCTTGCCGCCATCCTTGCGGACCACAGCCATCATCTTCCTTGCGGAATCGAACGGGAACTCCACTATGGCCGCGTTCTCGGCCTCAAGGCTCTCCTTCCACGTGCCTCCCTTGGCTCCGAGCACGAGGAGCGAGCCTTCGGTCGGGTCCCCTATCACCTGCCAGCCTGCCTTCTCCTCCTTGAGGTACGCGTTGTTGCAGAGCACCGCGGTCTTCATCAGCATCTTCAGATCACACTCCCAGGGTGCGTGGCCTGCTTTATCCTTACTGAGAGCGCACCCTCGCATGCCGCCTTCCGCGCTGCTGGCGGCAGCGGGCGTCAGCCCTGGGAGTGTGCCGCTCTCCAGCCGTATCTCCTTGCCATCCACCGAGAATCCGCCTCTCGGCTCATAGCCTGAGCCGGAAACATCAACTATCTTATCATCGAGCAGTATCTTCCTGACCGTCATCTCGTTCTTGGTGAGCGTGCCGGTCTTGTCTGTGCATATCACGTCTGCGCAGCCGAGGGTCTCCACTGACTTCAGCTTCTTGACTATCGCATTGCGCCTGGACATCCTCTGTACTCCCACCGCCAGTGTCACAACGACCACTGCTGGCAGTCCTTCGGGTATGGCTGCCACCGCCAGGCTCACCGAGGTCAGGAACATGCTGAACGGCTCAAAGCCCCTCAGCGTCCCAGCCAAGAATATGACCGCGCACAGCGCGACTATGGCCACGCCGAGCTGCTTACCCATGATCTCCAGGTCCTTCTCTATCGGCGTCTGCTCCTTCACAACGGATTGGACCATCTCGGATATCTCTCCCATCCTGGTGGCCATCCCGGTCTGCTCCACGAGCATCCTTCCCTTGCCTGACACCACTATGGTGCCCATATACGTCCTGCTCTCCTCCTCAGCGCTCTTGGCGACCGGCATGCTTTCCCCGGTCAGGGCGGCCTCGTCAGTGGCCAGATCGAAGGATTCTATCACCACGCCATCAGCAGGTATCCGGTCGCCGGCCTCCACAAGCACGACGTCCCCAGGGACCAGCATCCTGGCGTCTATCACATCGACCCTGCCGTCCCTCAGCACCATGGCCTTGGGTGAGACCATCCTCCTGAGCGCCTCGAACGACTTCTCGGCCCGGTACTCCTGGACAAAGCTGAGTATGGCGTGCATGAAGACTACCGCGAGTATCATGATGGCATCCAGGTCCTCCCCCAGAAGGGTGGCGATGGCCGCAGCGGCCAGCAGGAGCAGGATGAGGAAATCCGTGAACTGCTTCAGGAACTTGATGACCAGCGATTCTTTCTTCTTCTCCTGGAGCTCGTTGGGGCCGTGCTTCAGGAGCAGCTTCGCAGCCTCTGCATCCGAGAGCCCGGCATACCTGTTTTTCATCGTTTCCTAGTTCGAAACACGACCTTTAAAAATACTCCGATGTAGAGAAATGTATAACTCGTTCTCCCAAGTGGTTTTGATGGATAGCATAAAACACGTTGAAGATGCGAAGCAGACCGGTACTACGACAGTGGGCTTGGTATGCAAGGATGGGATTGTCCTCGCCAGCGACAGGCGGGCGACCATGGGCTATTTCATCGCGAGCAAGGATATTGACAAGATATATCCTGTGAGCGACCGCATAGCCATGACCATAGCCGGCAGCGTGGGCGATGCCCAGACGCTCATCCGCTGGATGAACGCCGAACTCAAGCTCTATGAGCTTAAGCATGAGAAGGCGGCGACGGTGGAGGCCGCGGCCGTCCTCCTGGCCAACATACTTTCCCAATACAAATACTACCCGTTCTTCGTCCAGCTGCTCATAGGCGGCATAGATGAGAAGCCCAGGCTCTTCTCGGTGGACATGCTCGGCGGCATAACAGAAGAGAAGATGACATCCACTGGCAGCGGTTCCCCCATCGCCTACGGTGTCATGGAGGAGCTCTACGCGCTTGACCAGGACATCTCGGTCAATCTGCCCATAGCCGCCAAGGCCGTAAGCGCCGCCATGAAGAGGGATGCCGCCACCGGCGAGCGGGTGGACCTGGCAGTGATAACGAAATTCGGTTTCAAGAGGCTGGAAAAGGAAGATGTCGCCCGCCTTATGAAAGCCTAAGCTCCCTAAACCTTAACCAATATTTTTTCTTTCAGCAGTACGCACATCAACGCAACTTTTCGAGGTGTTTCCATTGCACTATAAGGACATAGTAAAGAAAATCAGCGAAATCATGCCGCCTGACTGCGAGGTCACAAAGGTGGAGCCTGAAGGGCTGTCCACCGTCATATACATCAAGAACATCAAGGCGTTCTACTCCAATGACAGGCTCATAAAGGAGCTGGCCAGCGCGCTCAAGAAGAAGGTCACCATCCGCGTGGACCCTGCCAATCTCATGCCGCTGGACGAGGCCAAGCAGATAATACAGACCCTGGTGCCGAAGGAGGCCGACATCCGCGACATCACCTTCGTCCCTGAGATGTGCGAGGTCCGCATTGAGGCGATAAAGCCCGGCCTTGTCATAGGCAAGGGCGGTTCCGTACTGAAAGAGATCATGCTCCGCACCAACTGGGCGCCGGTCACCCTCCGCGCACCGACCATGCCCTCAGCGACCCTGGAGGGCGTGAGGAAGATAAACGCCATGGAGGCCGCGGAGAGGAAGAAATTCCTGGTCAACATAGGCAAGAAGATATGCCAGCCGTCTCCTCCAGGCGACTGGATACGGGTTATGGCGCTCGGAGGCTTCAGGGAGGTGGGTCGTTCCTGCATGCTTGTCCAGACGCCGAACAGCAAGGTCCTCATAGATGTCGGGGTGAATACTGCCACATCCGATCCGACCAAGGCATATCCCTATCTGAACATGACCGGATTCTCGCTGGAGGACCTTGACGCCGTGGTGATAAGCCACGGCCACATGGACCACATGGGCTTCCTCCCCTACCTGTTCGCCTACGGCTATGACGGCCCGGTGTACTGCACGCCGCCCACGCGCGACTTCATGGTGCTGCTCCAGCAGGACTACCTCAATCTGTGCAAGAAGGCGTTCAACACAGACCCGCCCTACACCAAGAAGGACATCTACAAGGAGCTCCGCAACATCATCACCGTGGATTACGAGGAGGTTGTGGACATCACGCCGGAGATAAAGATGACGCTCTACAACGCCGGCCACATCCTGGGCAGCGCCAGCGTGCATCTCCACATCGGAGAAGGCGCGCACAACCTGGTCTACTCGGGTGATATCAAGTTCGGCTTCACCAGGCTCTTCGACCCTGCCACCACGCACTTCCCGAGGCTGGAGACGCTTTTCATAGAGAGCACCTACGGAGGCAGGAACGACATCTCAGTCAACAGGTTCGACAGCGAGAAGAGGCTCTCCACCATAATAAGGGAGGCCATCGCCAAGAGGGGGAAGGTCCTCATACCGGTGTTCGCTGTCGGCCGTTCCCAGGAGATACTGCTCGTGCTGGAAGAGATGATGCGCAGGGAGCCTGACATCAACATCCCGATATACATTGACGGCATGATACTGGAGGCGTCGGCCATCCACACCGCCTATCCCGAATATCTCCGCGAACAGCTCCAGAGGAGGATACTCTCTGACAGGAGCCCGTTCGAATCGCCGCTGATAAAGGTGGCCAAGGGCACGTCCAAGGAGGAGATAATCAATGGAGAGCCTGCGGTCATCCTGGCTCCGTCAGGCATGCTCACCGGAGGCCCGTCCTATGAATACCTCAGGCTCATGGCAGACGACCCGAACAACGCGCTCGTCTTCGTGGGATATCAGAGCGCGCTTTCGCTCGGAAGCAAGGTCCAGCGCGGCATGAAGGAGCTGCCCATCCTCGGTGATGACGGCAAGATGAAGACGCTGAACATAAACATGCGCGTGGATACGGCTGAAGGCTTCTCAGGCCACAGCGACCGCGCACAGCTCGCCGCCTATCTCAAGAACCTGAGGCCGGGTCCTGAGCGCGTGCTGACCATGCACGGAGACTGGGGCAAGACCGAGGAGTTCGCCAGGTCCATAGGCATGATGATGCGGAAGGATTCGCGCGCGCTGGCTGATCTGGAAGCCGTGAGGCTGAAATGAAAAAAGGATAAAGAAAGGTTTACCTGATCCACACGTCTACGTTCCCCTCGCAGGCCTTTCCACCTACAGATACCGTGACATGTTTCAGGGCTTTTTCCAGGTCTGCATGCAGCTTAGATTTGAGATACACCATTTGAGCATCTGTGGACCTCCACAAATATGATTCTAGTGTGCAGGTCACATAAGGATGCCCATTTGACACCCACCATATTGATGTTTCACCTGCTCCTAGCTCAGCCAGTCGTTGAACTACTCGGCCGATACGGGCTCCTCCTGGGCCTGGGCAAAAGACTGGAGTAGCGCGCTTCACGCTTATCTTGCCCTTCGTATTGACCTGGACGTCAAGCCTTACGGCAACCCTTGCGGGAAGAGGAGAATTTTCTCCCTCGAATAGCCGAGTGTTGTTTATCACATCTTTGACTACATCATATAGTACATTATGTACCTTTTCCAGTGCCGCATTCTCGCATCGCATCGGCGGTTCGGTCTTCGGCTGCGCATAAGTAGGAAGCCCGCCGTTCAATGCCGTCGCCAAAGCTGCCGCAGCGACCGCTCCTCTCAATCCGACTTTCATCCTGTTATTCATCATATCCCCCTTTGCACATACGCATGTGCCACCCTATATACGATTGAATACATTTTTAAATGTGTTCTATAACAAATGACAAGATTCAAGCGCTTATTATGGCAAATCCGACAATCCGGAATACGGAAACCTACGCCTACCTCTTTTTCTTCAGTTTCCTTTCTATCTCGTGGCGCTCCCATGGATAGACTATCCAGGCGCTGGCTGTCGCCGCGTAGTAATCCGGCTTGAAGTCCGAGAAATCCGGGGTCGGCTTGTAATGGATGGTGGCCACCCGTGTCTCTCCGGCTCCTTTCCTTTTCAGGTAATCCTTCGCCACCAGGATGCTCTTCCCAGTGTCTACTATGTCATCCACGATGAGTATCCTCTTGCCCTTGATGTCCATGTTGAGCTCCTGGGATATCCTCGGGAAGTCCGTGGGCTTGCCCATGGTCTTGTAGAACGAGATGCCCAATATCCCGATATCATCCACTCCGAGGATGTCTGCCAGTATCCTCGCAGGCACCAGCCCTCCCCGGGAAAGTCCGACTATCATGTCCGGCTTGAAGCCTTTCACCATGCCGGCCAGCTTTTCGCAGTATGCGATGGTGGCATCCCAGTTCATCCTCAACAGGTCCATGCGCTAATGCCCTTCAAGAATGTTTAAAAGCCTTTCTACGGTATAGCCATCAAAACTCAGGTGTATCAAATGGAGCCCTTCAGGATAGACGAAGAAGAAGACTGGGAAGACGACGACATGGAAGAGGACGAGTGGGAGGAAGAAGAGGAGGAAGAGTGACTCCGGGGCAGTTCCATGAAACCATTACGCATAGACGAAGAGGAAGAGCCTTCTGACGACGACTTCGAGGAAGAGGACTGGGAAGAAGAGGAAGAGACCTGATACCGCTGTTTCCCTGCTGTTTTTTTAATCTTAGGAAGCTAGTTCTTTTTGTAAATCAAGTACGGGCTCGTAGCTCAGTCGCACCTTTTTAGGAAAAAGGTGCGTCCAAAAACCGGTAGTTAGTTTTTGGCGCGCTTCACAATAAAGCGGTGCGGAGAAGCTTGGATAGAGCGGCAGCCTTCTAAGCTTTGGGTAATAGCAAGCCAGTTTTTGGCCGCTTTTTCCCAAAAAGCGGAAAGCTGTAGGTCAGGGGTTCAAATCCCCTCGGGCCCGTTTCTATTCACTGCGGCGAGGCCGGGCAGCGTGAAGCCCGGCACTTCCTAAGCCTTTTAAATTCCTTTTCATCATCTACTGGCTATCAAATCCTTGAAGCGAATGCTTTCTGTCAGGTGGTCTTATGGATATCAAACAAATCAGCGAAATGGTCGATAATCTCGTCAATGACACAACAATCCCGAAGAATATCCGCAAGGCCCTGTCCGAGGCCAAGTCCAGGCTTGACAGCAACGAAGAGAAAAGCGTCAAGATAAGCGCGGCCATCTATCTCATCGAATCCATAACCGAGGACATCAACATGCCCGCCCATGCAAGGACCCAGATATGGTCCATCATAGGCGCGCTTGAAGAGATGAATGAGCGAACGTGAGGCGATGATCGCTGAACTCGCTGAGAAAGGCATAAGGGTTGCGGTCGAAGCAGAGGAGCTCCTTATCAACGACCAGACCGGCACCCTCGTGCAGAGGATGCTTCTCCTGGACAAGCCGTTCATAACCAAGGAAGATGTGGAATCGCTCCTCAAACCGCCTGAAATCCCCAAGGCCGAAATCATCAGGCCCTCCTCGTTCTCGCCTAGCGCCAAGGAGCACCCGCCGGACATAAAGGTCAACCACACCCTGGATGTGACAGGCAAGTCCAGGACAAAGGGCGAGGTAGACAATTTCATCGCGCATTTCAGGAACAGGTTCGAACGCATCTCCCGCATGCTGAGGAGGAGCAATGCTGTGCCCACTGTGGACCTGGCCGATGTCAGGAAGCACCTCAACGAGAAGGTCCGCGTCATAGTCTTCATATCCGAGAAGCGGGACACCAAGAAGGGCAACCTGCTTTTCGAGGTGGAGGATTTCACAGGAACGTTCAAGATCGTCGTTTCCCAGTCCAGGTTCAACGACAAGATAATGGACAAGGCCAAGGCCGTGCTGCTGGATGACATCGTGGCCATAACAGGCAAGGTCCTGGAGCCGTATATCATAGCAGAGGACATAGAATGGCCGGACATCCCGGTCATCCGCGAGAAGAAGCAGGTGGAGGCTGATGTGGCCGTCGCCTATCTCTCTGACCTGCATTTCGGCAGCAGGCATTTCCTGAGCAAGCCCCTGAAATCCTTCTCGGACTGGCTCCACGGCAGAGGTGAGGCCAGGGAACTGGCAGGCAAGGTGAAGTACATATGCATCGCCGGTGACATCGCCGACGGCATCGGCATCTACCCCAACCAGGAGAAGGACCTGGTGGTGAAGGACATCTACCAGCAGTACAAGATGTTCGACGATTTCATGGAGACCCTGCCGGATTACATCGAGGTCATAGCCGCGCCGGGCAACCACGACGCGGTCCGGAGGGGGGAGCCCCAGCCAGCATTGGCCAAGGATATGATATCCTCGGACATCACCCTCGTAGGCAACCCGTCCTGCGTGGCGGTGGAAGGCGTGAAGCACCTGATATATCATGCGACGTCCATGGATTCCATGATAGCGAGCATCCCGCATGCGTCCTACATGCACCCTGAGAAGGTGATGGTGGAATATCTCAAGAGGCGGCACCTCTCGCCCATCTATGGCGGCAACCTGATAATCCCTGAGAACGTGGACTACATGGTGATAGAGGAGCCGCCTGATGTCTTCCATTCCGGCCATGTGCACAAGAACGGATACACCCAGTACCGCGGCACGCTCGTGATAAACTCAGGCACGTTCCAGGACCAGACAGACTACCAGGTGAAGCAGGGCCATATCCCCACTCCGGCGCTGGTTCCGGTGTATGAGATGAAATCCGGCCGCCTGCACACCCTGGATTTCAAATCATGACAAGGGTCGCGCCAGCCGTTCTGACTTCCTCCCAGTAAATCCGCAAGTGAATAAAAAGACGTCGGATTGACTCAGGAATTTCAGTAGATTTTGAAGCTCAGCAGCACGATTGCCGGATATACAGGCATACTGCCGCTGCCAGTTGCAGCAGACTACTGCAGAACTCTGTC
>JACCLH010000003.1 GCA_013425375.1 Microcaldota archaeon
TAGGCGCCGAGCAGCGAGTTCCTGCTGAGCCTCTCCTCATCGCTCACGCCCTCTACCACAATGACAACGCGCTCGTAATTGGACACCATGTTCTGGAGCTGGGAGAAGAGCCTCCCGTCCATGACCGACTGCTCGAAATCAGGGCGGGCCTTCCGTTCAACAACAAGGCGGGAGGAACAGAGGAAATCGCCCACATCCAAAACGCGGCGCTCCACCTCAGCGCCCATCCCTTTGAAGAGTTCGTCGAACATCTCGTCCTCGCGATGGTCCACCGCTATAGTGACGCGGCCGTCAGAAGGAACGTCCAGGAACTGCTGCATCATTTCACCGTGGACAGGTAGGTGGTTATCTCCTCGAATCCGATGGAGCATCCTGCGAATTTCATCTTGTAGAGGGCGGCCTCCAATGCCGCGTACTGCAGCTTCTCGAAGGATTTGAAATAGCCCTGCTCATAGGCCAGCATGACGAGCTCGCTGCTGCGGATGGCCTTCAGCGATGACACGTGCGATGCCAGCTCCCTGAAGCTGCTCTTGTTCACCATGATGTTTATCTGGAATTCGTCCTCCAGGTGCTCTTTCAGGCGGAATGGCGCCTCTATGAGCATCCTGCTGGTGCGCTCGTCTATGAGTATGTTGTCAACGCCGAGCTCGCGTCCCAGGGCCAGCATCTCCGATTCGGCATAATGGATGAGTTTGATGGGCCTGCCCTTCATGTAGAACATGGAGTTGGCCGCATTCATTATCTTCCGTGCATCGTCCTCAATCTTTGCATCCACGACGGCCACCACGCCGTCGTCGATGGCGTTCTTTATCCTTACCGCCGAGAACAGGTGCTTGCGCAGGTCGCTCTGCATCGGTCGGTCCACTGTCTCGAATTCCACCGAAGGAGGTATGATGAATCTGACTTTGTAGTTCTCCGAGAAGAAGTAAAGCAGGTTGTCAAGGCAGGCTGATGTGAGGGATATCAACACTCCGGAATCGCAGATGATGTCTCGCGTCATGCCTTCACCCGGTTATCAGCTTCCTGGCGGTCTTCATCCGCTCGGCTATGCCTTTCTCATCCTTGAGCCTGTCGAACATCATGGTCTCGCCGGCATAGTCCTGTATCTCCTGCTTGTCAAGGCCGGTCATCTCGGCAGCGACGCCCAGGCTCATGCCCTGGGCATAGAACGTGGCGGCCATCTTCAGCCTGCCCTTGGTGACAAGGTCCACGACAAAGCGCGGGTCCTTCTCCTCCAGGCGGCCGATGTATTTCTCCATCTCCTTGAATATGGATAGCAGTTCCGCCTCATCAGCCGTCTCCATCCTGTCCACCAGCCTCCCCATGGCGTTCTCTATCCCGCGGAGTGCCGGCTCGAACTCAGGCATGATGAAGCGCGGCTTGGACACTATCTTGGACATGACATAGGAGAAGACTGCGAGGTTGAAGGTCACGTTGTTGAATTCCATGGCCGCGGTCCTGAGCACCTCGTCGTTGAGCTTGCGCAGGCGGCGCTGGTTCCTGGATTTGAATGCGGAGAGGATTTGGGAAGCGAGATGTGTGAGGGGTTTCACGACGGCACCTGCCGGGAGGGAGCAAAGCTTTAAAAATGTATCATGATTATGTCATGACAGTTGCGTGATTTCATCGCAATGCGTTGGTGAGACTATGAAGCACAACGACGACAAGGAATTTAAACCTATTGACAACGCGTTCACCAAAGAAATACGAAACGACCTCGAACAGAACATCGAGCGGTTCAGGGACCCCGTGGTGCTGGGTGAGATGGTCTACAGGCTCCTTGAGGAGCGAGAGAACACGAACCGACTGCTCAGGAACATCCTCCAGAAACTGGAACAGCTGGAAGCCAAGATGGCCGGCGGGATGTCTATGATGGCAGAAGAAGCGCCCTTGCTCCCTGAGATCGATGACCAGATACTGGGATTCGTGAAAGAATCCGGCAAAGTCACCGCAGAGGACGTGCGAGCGAAGTTCAACTATCGAGGCAAGAACGCGGCATCAGCGAGGCTTAACCGCCTCTATGAACTGAACCTGCTGCACAAACAGCAGGTCGGAAAGAGGGTTTTCTTCTTTCCGTAGAAATTTAAAGAAAAAACGTTGATGGCAAGGCAGAGAACGGGTCATACCTCCCGCCTCTCACTAATCATTTTGATCCGTTCTCACCTTGTTATCCTCCCAAACAAAAGATAGAAAAGGGCGACCTAGAGACTCTGACCAGGGTTTCTAGGGCAATCTTTTCTTTTATAGCAAACCGCACGGTTTGCTATAGACGCCGCATTTTTATTGCGGCGGCTGAATTCTCACGCTGCAAGGCTGAGAACGGACGTACCTCCCGCCTCTCTCTCATTATATGTTCCGTTCTCAGTCTTCTGAAAAATCCTGTCTAGACTTATCCAGCGCCAGCCAGGTCTGGCGCCAGCAGCAGATTGTAGGTAGTTATAAATATGAGGTCCGCGCCAGATAATGGTATGGCTGTGCCTGAATACAAGACGACCAAAGATATAGTCATACCCAAGGATCCTTTCGAACGCATCATAGGCCAGCCTCAGGCAGTCGCCATAGCCAAGATGGTGCCATACCAAAGGAGGCACCTGCTCCTTGTCGGACCGCCAGGCACAGGAAAAAGCATGATAGCCCAGGCCATAGCCAGCGTACTTCCGACTCCGGACTTCGAGGTTTCTGTCCTTGACAACCCTGAGAACCCTGAAAGGCCCATAGTGGAGATAAGGGACGAAAGCCAGATGAAAAAGGAGAAGAAAGAGGAACGGAAGATAGGTGTGGAGGTCACGCCGCTAGATGTCCCGACATTCGTGGCAGAGAGGCTCGGCTTCAGGTGCAGGAGATGCGCGGCACTCAGCCCGTTCACAGAAGCCATCTGCCCGCAGTGCGGTGCGAGCAAAAGGGGCTTTGAGAGATTCGGCATGCCTGGCCAGATGGCACCTAATCCGGAGAATGAGAAGATGAGGGTGGCCACCACCAGGCGGAGCCTGGATGGCAAGGAAGATGTCATAATCTACGAAAGGGGCTCTGACGGCAAGATAATCATGCTCAGGCAGGAAGAGATGAAGAAGCTCGAGGAGATAAGCAAGAAGTCCAAGAGGAAGGTGCTGGTGCCGCTCAAGCGCTCCACATTCGTGCAGGCGAGCGGAGGGAGCGAGACAGAGCTGCTCGGAGACATAAGGCATGACCCATATGGCGGCCATCCGAATCTCGGCACGCCTTCGTACATGAGGGTAGTTCCGGGGGCAGTGCACGAAGCCCATGAAGGCGTGCTGTTCATAGACGAGCTGACCACCTTGGGGAACATCCAGAAGCACATACTCACAGCGATGCAGGACAAGCATTTCACCATAGTCGGCAGGAACCCACAGAGCTCAGGCGCTGCGGTCCGCGTGGAGGGAGTGCCCTGCGACTTCATATTCGTAGGGGCGTGCAACATCAACGACCTGAAACACATAGTCGCTCCCCTTCGCTCCAGGATAAGGGGAGACGGTTATGAAGTGCTGATGAACGCATATATGGAGGACACTCCTGAGAACCAGCAGCAGCTGGTCCAGTTCATCGCCCAGGAGATAGTGAAGGATGGGAAGATTCCTCATGCAGACAAGGCCGGAGTGGACCTTATCATCGATGAGGCCCGTCAGATTGCGAAAAGGGTGGACAATTCCAGAGGGCTTACGCTCAGGCTCAGGAACCTCAGCGGCATAATCAAGATGGCAGGCGACATGACGAAGATGGACAAACGCGAGATAATCAGCAGGAAGGACGTGGAAAGCGCCATCAAGGAGTCCAGGCCCATAGAAGAGAAGGTCAGGGACAAGTATGGCAGCTGGTGGGCGGCAGAGGCAGCTGACCACGGCATGAAAAGCGAGAAGGTCGGGCCTGAGACAGCATAATTACCTGCTTCTTTTGTTCATCAGGAAAAGCGTTGCACCGACGCCTAATACGACTACTTCCATCAGCCACATGTTCAGCTCGAAATGCAATAGCATGATGAATGCGCTGATCACGCCAAGATAGGCGAGGACAGGGATGCCGAAGACTCTCGGGCTCATGAATTCGCGTTTCAGCTTGGAGCCTGCCAGGACTATAAGCACCGCATTGACCGCCAGGTATGCCATGAACACCGCCAGGTCCGCCATCTGCGCCACGGTCTTGATATCTGTCGCATATGAGACGGCCGCTGCCACCAGCCCGACCAGCAAAACCGATAAATACGGGGTACCGCGCGAGCCGATGAGAGAAAAACCAGGGGAAAGCGAACCTTTGTGCGCCATACCGTAAAGCATCCTGGAGCTGGCTATGAGGAATATGAGGGCGGTATTCGCAGTGGCGAACAACGCTATGAATGACATGACTACGGCGTAGGGACCGAGCGCGTCCGAGACCACGAGCATGAGCGGCGCCTTGGACTGCGAAAGCGCTTCCCAGCCCACGCGGCTGACCGAGGCTATGGCGACAAGCATGTAAAGGACGGTGGATATCGCCAAAGAGAGGAGCAGCGCCTTGGGGACGATTTTCCGGCTCTCCTTCACCTCTTCAGCCATGTTGGCCACGTTCTCGAAGCCGATATAGGCGAAGAATATGACTGAGACAGCGGCCATGATGCCTGCGAAGCCGGTTGCGGGCATCTGGAAGAGGTCTGCATGCACCGGCATCGGGGAGGCGATGACGAAGCCGATGGCGACCACGATGAGAAGGCCGAGGATCTCCAGGACCGATGAGAAGTTGTTGAACATCGCGGACTCTTTTATGCCTATATAATTGAGCGCGGTCATGACGAGGATGAGTCCGGCCGCTATGAGCTTCGGCTCTCCCCCGAAAAGAGCGGAGAAATAGCCGGCGAAGCCGAGCGCGACGGTGGATGCGGCTATGACCGTCCCGATGGCGAGGAGCCAACCCACTGCGAAGGAAAGGACCTCCTTCTTGAACGCCTTGCGGGTATAGGTGTACTCTGCCGCCTCTTTCGGGAACATGCTAGAGAGTTCGGCATAGCTGAGCCCTGTGAAAATGGCTATGGCCGCTGAGATGAGGAAGGCGGCCCACAGCATATTGCCTGCGAGCCCGGCGCCGACACCTATCAGGGCGTAGATGCCTGCGCCGATTATGACTCCTGTCCCATAAAGCGTGGTGCTGAAAAGACCAAGCTCGCGTTTCAGTGGCATGGAACTGAACTCCTGGATGGGCTTAGGCCTACCCGATTATCTGGATTTCACCTTGGCAGGTTTGCTGGCTGGAGCAGGCCTGCTGAGGAACGCATAGAGAGCGTACAGCACGGTTATGTATGCCAATATCCTGATTATTATAAACATGCTTGATAACGACTCGGCCATGCCGGCCAGCGTTATCATGTTGGACACAGCGAAAAAACCGAAGGCCACCCCGATGCACAGCGGCATGACATCCTTGCTTTTCTTATATGCAAAATAGCCTGTGGCCAGTATGATAGCGCACAGCAGAAAGTTGACCAAAGTCACGGTATCCATAAGTTCCATATTTAGCACCGCACAGCTATCTGAAGCGAGTGTGAACTACCCACGGCTAACCTAGAGAGCTTTGCTCTCTGGGTTCCAGCGGCCAAAGGCCGCTAGAAAGCCGTGGGCTTCCTGCTTCACTGAAGATACTTGCTCATTATGTTTATAATGAGTAGGGGTTTCTTCTCCACAGGCTTGACTTTCCTCAGTTCCTGAGGTAGCTCTATTGAGCACGTTTATCGCGGCATTGAGGTCTCTCGGCATCTCTGCTCCGCAAGGGCAACTATGCCACCTCTCTGC
>JACCLH010000030.1 GCA_013425375.1 Microcaldota archaeon
CAATCAACGATGCCGGATGGAATGAGTTCATCAGTATGCTCTCCTACAAGGCTGAAAGTGCTGGTTCGAGAGTAACGCTGGTGAATCCAGAAAATACGACGAAAGAATGCAGTCGTTGTGGAACTCTGACGGATAAAGAACCATCAGAAAGGCGGCATGACTGTCCTTCCTGCGGCCTAAGCATGGATAGAGATCACAATGCTGCGATAAATATACTCCAACGAGCTACCGGTGGAATGCCGGGAAGTAACGCCTGTGAAGATGAGACCTCTACCGCAAGGCAAGTTTCGTCTATGAAGCAGGAAGCCCACGCCTTAAGGCGTGGGTAGTTCACAGACCATCCAATACCCACCTCCACCAAAAGTGTCCAGGATGGACTGGTGGAATGTTAAGTAGATGCAGAATTAAGCCAATGGATATAATCGCTGTTATAAAAATGGAAAGCCAGGCGTAGCAGCTACTTCTTCACTATCCTGGTCGCGAAAGACTCGTATCCTTTCTTCTTCAGCGCCTCGGTTATCGTCATCGCATGGCCGCTATCCTTCGCCAGGGCGATGCAGCAGCCTCCACCACCGCCCCCGGTCACCTTCGCACCGAACGCCCCTGCATCCATGCAAATCTGGTTTATCTTATCATTGGACTCGTCCGACAGCCCTAATTCTGAAAGAAGCGCCTGGTTCTCGTTCATGAGCCGTCCTAGCACGTCCAGTTTTCCTTTCTCCACGCATTTCCTGCCTTCAATCTCCAGCTCCAGGTATTCGTCCGTCATCTGCTGGAACTCCTCCTCGTCCGCTTCCTTGTATTTCCGCACCCGCTCTATCATCTTGGCTGTCTCGCTGTACCTTCCGCTGAACGCCACCACGATGTCAAGCGACTTGTGCATCTCTATCTGCTCGAACCTGCTGTCCTCCATGGTCTTGCCCCTCCTGAACTCTATGACCCCGCCATGGGTCGCCATGGTGTTGTCTATGCCGCTGGGATTGCCGTGGAACGCCTTCTCGCCCTCATAGGCATGCCTGTTCACCTGCTCGTTGGTGGGATGGGTGCCCTGGTCGTCTGCTATGGCGCGCACCATGCCGACGCAGAACGCTGCCGATGAGCCGAGCCCGCCATAGGTGGGCAGATCCCCTCCAAGATAGACATCGTACTCCTGCTTCACTCCCATGCTCTTCAGCACGTTCTCTATGGAGGCGATGCTTGTGGCTTCCACCACCTTCTGCTTGGTGATTATCCTGTTCTTATCCGACCGTTTCACTTGCACCTGCGATGTGTTGGATATGCCGCCAGCTATGGCCGGCGCCCCATGCACGACGAAATGCTCCCCAAATATTATCACTTTACCGAAACCCGCTCCTTTTCCCATATATTCACCCCTTCGGTTTTCTCCCTTTCACCTTCGGCGGCTTTATGTCCGGATAGGCGTTCGTGAGCATCTCAGGGCTCGCATACGGCTTGTAGCCGACATTCTCGCAGACCTTGCAGACGACATAAGCGTCATCCGCTCCGCCTGTAAGCTTGCCTTCCAGCCCGCGCAACGCAGCGCCGAGATTGCCGTAGGATTTCCGTTTCCCGGATGCGACAGAACCGACAAGCGCATCATTCTTCATGCCTGCGAAATCGAACGCCTTGTTCACTATCGTGTGGTTTATGCCGGAGAGTATGCCGGATACCTCGTAGTCCTGGACATTCTCCAGGCCGAGCTTCTTTATGGCTATCCATCCTTTGTAGTTGCCGATAAACCCGATGAAGTCCTCTATCTTCTCTTCCTTCGGGACCACTGCTGGTGATGGCGCGACCTTGAATGCGACGCCGGCTTTCATGAGCAGCTGGTTGAGAAGATAGCATTCCGCGACAGACATGAGGTCGGGATTATTCATCGCAGAGCCGAGTTTCTCGCGGATGGCACCTGTGGTGTTCATCTCAAGGAAAGCGACCACGGCTCCAACCCCTTTCCCGTCCAGCGCGGCGAAATCCTCCACCTTCTTCGTGTCTATCCCAGAGGAAGCGAACGCTGCCGGTTCAATCCTCTCGCTGATATAAGCGAGCGCTGCAGCCGCGTCCTTAGGCTCCTTGCCGGAAAGGTCGAAGCGTATGCCCAGCCTGAAGTCCTTGTATTGGCCTGTGAATATCAACTCGTCTCCGCCTTCCATGGCAACTGATGTGGAGGGCAATAATAAAAACCTATTCGGTCA
>JACCLH010000076.1 GCA_013425375.1 Microcaldota archaeon
CATTCTGGAATTCTGCGAGCGCGATGCTGAAGTCCTCTATGCCTTTTGCAGAACATCTCAGTTTTTTGACTTTTCTAAGCATTTCGGCATAATCGCCCGGCTTATCAGCGTAACAGCAATTTTTCCAAGCCTCTTTCAGCCTTTTCAGCGTCTTATCCTCAACAACCTCAACCTTCCTCACCGCTTTCTCGGTCTCAGGTTTGTATCTCGAGAACCGGTTCGCCATAGCCAGGACTGGAGCCTTCGGAACAACGTTTTCCCGTCTCGCTGCGCTTGCTCCGGTCATGAGGGTCACTTATCAACTATCAATTTGCCTTTGTGAAAGATTTTTCCGCATATGACACCACCTATGCTCCTGACTTCACTTCCGACATGGATTTCGCCGCCCATCCACATCCCAGAACCGCACCCGTCTCCTATATTACCTTCCACTATAATGGAACCGCGCATCATTTCCTGGCCACATACCTCGCCCGCATCGCCTTTCACAGTGATGGAACCAGCCAGCATTTGTAATCCGAGGGCATCACGAACGTTCCCTCCCACGGTTATGGAACCGCCTGACATGCTCGCCCCGACGCCAGTGCCAGCATTCCCCATCACCGTTATGGTGCCTCCCCGCATCTCCCTCCCGACATGGTCGCCAGCATTCCCCTCCACGGTTATGGAACCAGCACCCATTTTCTCACCAACCTGATTGCCGGCATTCCCTTTCACCACGATGGTGCCGGTTGTCGGGTAACGGTCTTGAATATCACAGCCGACATGGTCGCCAGCATCCCCATTCACGGTTATCGTGCCGCCCGACATCACCCTCCCGATCTCATCGCCAGCATTCCCGTTCACGGTGATGGAGCCGTTTCCCATCTCATATCCTAAGTAATTGCCAGCATTCCCATTGACTGTGATGGTGCCGCCCTTCATATTATGCCCGGTGTAATCGCCAGCATTCCCGTTCACGGTGATGTTCTTGGTGTTTTCCGAACCAACATCGTTCGGTTTTTCCAGGTGGGCAGTCTGGACCGTGTAATCGCTATCCTTGCCCTCGTTTATCAGGACGCTGAGGAACATACCTGCCTTTCTGCTAAAATCCCGCATATCCTGGAATTCCACGAGCGCGACGCTGAATCTCTCCACATCAGCTGCGGTGTATCCGAGCTGTGCGGCAAGGCCTGCCGCGAGTTTACGGTTGTCTTCAAAAGTGGTGTATGTGCCATCTGGTTCTTTACCGTATTTAAGGGTCCTGAACGTGTCTTTCAGCCGATTCAGCACCTCATCCTCCTTGACGTCTACCTTTCTGACCGCTTTCTCTTCCTCGGGCTTGTATCTCTGAAATCTGTTCGCCACCGCTAGGACTGGGGTCTTCGGAACGACAATTCCGTGTCCTTTCACGCTTGCTCCAGCCATAATCATCACATATCGACTATCAATTCGCCTTTATGGTAGATTTTTCCGTGGCTAATCTCATCTGAGATGCCTCCAATCTCGCCATTAACATAAATCTTACCATCTTTCATACCAGAGCCAACACACTCGCCAGCATCCCCTTTCACTGTGATGATACCTCTTTTCATCAACCAGCCAATCTTCTTGCCAGCATCCCCTTCCACTGTGATGGTGCCGCTGGTCATCAACCCGCCAACATAATCCCCAGCATTCCCTTCCACAGTGATGTTTTTCGTGTTTAGGTATCCGATGTGGTTGATGGATTCAGCGAAATGGGCCGTATGGATGACGAATACGGTGTCCTTGGAGTTGTTTATGAGGGCGCTGAGGAAAAGGCCTGCCTTTTCCGAGAATCTCTTCTCACCCTGGAATTCAACAAGCGCGAGACTGAAGTTCTCCACGTCTTTTGCAGAATATCTCAGCCTCTTGGCGATTTCAAGCATCTTGGAATAGTACTTGGACCAGTCATAGTTGTAGTTGCACTTTTTCCACGCTTTCTTCATCTTTTCCAGCGTTTCGTCCTCAACGACCTCAACCTTCCTTACCGCTTTCTCGGTTTCAGGAGCATGTATTTGGAATCTGTTCGCCATAGCTAGGACTGGGGCATCAGGAACAACAATCCCGCGTCCTTTCACGTTCGCTCCAGCCATAATCGTCACTTATCGACTATCAGTTTGCCTTTGTGGAATATTTTTCCGCCACTGAGAATATGGAAAGATATGCTCTTGTAATCCCCCAAAAGGCGGATCTCGCCTCCTTTCATACCCTGACCAGTATAATCTCCTGCATCCTCCTTTATGGTGATGCTCCCGCCGCACATATAACCGCCAACAGCATTGCCAGCATTCCCGTTCACTGTGATATTCTTCGTGTTTTTGTATCCAAGAAAATTGATGGATTCAGCAAGATGATTGGTATGGATGACAAATTCACTGTCCTTGGAGTTGTTCATCAAAGCGCTGAGGAAAAGGCCTGCTTTGTAAATGAAGTCCCGTTCGCCCTGGAATTCCACGAGTGCGAGATTGAAATCCACTACATCTTTTGCGGAGTATTCCAGTTTTTTGACGATTTTGAGCATCTTGGGATAGTCCTTAACTGAATCACCAGTGTAGCCGCACGCCTTCCATGCTTCCTTTAGCTGTCTGAGCGTCTCGTCTTCCTTCACCTCGACCCCCCTCACTGTTTTCTCGGTTTCGGGCTTGTATCTCTGGAACCGATTAGCCATAGCCAAGGTTGGGGCCTTCGGAACGACAATTTCCCGTCTCGCTACGCTCGCTCCAGCCATGAGAATCACTTGTCTACTATCAATTTGCCTTTGTGGAATATTTTTCCGTGGATGATGTTATCCGCGATGCTCACATAATCGCCTTCAATATGGATCTCGCCGCCTCTCATCAAGAAACCTACCAACTCGCCAGAATTCCCCCTCACGGTTATCGACCCGCCGTGCATCCCGTTGCCCAATTGGCTGCCGACATCCCCTCCCACAGTAATGGTTCCGCCCTTCATCATCTGGCCGACAAAACTGCCTGCATCCCCTTCCACGATGAGAGCGCCACCATCCATCGTGTTGCCGGCCCAACGGCCAATATCCCCTTTCACAGCGATATTCTTCGTGTTCCTGCAGCCAAGGTGATGGACAAGTCTAGCGAGATGATAAGTATGGATGACGAATTCGCTGTCCTTACTGCTGTTTATCAACGCGCTGAGGAATTGGCCTGCCTTTTCCGAGAATCTCAGCCCATTCTGGAACTCAACAAGGGCGAGATTGAAGTTTTCGATGTCTTTTGCAGAATATCTCCGGTTTTTGATTGATTCAAGCATCTCGCCATAGCCGTTAGTTATGCTATAATTGTATCTGCGCGTTTTCCACACTGTCTTCATCTTTTTCAGCGTCTCGTTCTCAACAACCTCAACCTTCCTTACCGTCTGCTCGGTTTCGGGCTTATATCTCCCGAACCGGTTCGCCATAGCAAGGGCTGGGCTGGCTGCGACTGGCTGCCTAACTCCCGCTTTAACTGACATAACAGCTTTATAGTGTATAAAGGTGTTTTAAAATGTATTTTTCTAGGCAAAAAACAGGCAAAATAAGGGAAAATAGAGGAAAAGAAAAACCGAAAATAAAGAGAAAAATAGAAAATAAAGAAAAAGCAGGCATCGCGCCTACTTGTTCTTAGTTACTATCTCGATGTTGTCAGGCACCTTGTTGACATTGCCTATCTTCAGGCCTATGAGCAGCTTCACTCCCTGCTTGGAAGCCAGGTCTGCCAGTCTCTGGGTTATGATGCCGTCGAACACTATCGCATGCACGCCGTTCGTCTCGCTGAGGGATTTTATCACGTCCCTTACCGGCACCTCGCCTACCCTCTCATAGCTGCCGTTGTAGAACCGGGCTTTCAGGGTATTGGCCAGCGAATCAAGCTCCTTCATCAGGCCTTCCTTGTCCAAAGGAGGGCTCAACGGAGTCGCTGCCGCCACAGGGGTCGACTCCTGTATTTTCAGAGCAGGCTCTTCAGGCATGTCTATCCTGGGCACGTCCGGAAGGTCTGCCGGTGATGGCATATCCCTTCTCTTGCCCCCTCTGCGGAAGTCCTGCTGCGCAGGGCGCTCCATCCTGGGTTCAGGATGAGGCTCCATCCTGGGCTCCGGGCGAGGCTCGAATCGTTCCGGCCTCGGCTCTGGCCTAGCCTCGAATCTTGGCTCAGGCCTTGCCTCAAGCCTCGGTTCAGGCGCTTCCTCGCGGATCGCATCCCTTTCCCTGGCCTCGGCGATCTGCTGCCTGAACCTTGGGGCTTCGGCGCCCCTTCTCTCCGGGCCTCCCTTACCCTTCACGGTCTGCTCGAACGGCGTCCTGTTCCTCAGGAATTTGATAAGCTCCTTCCTTGTAAGCTCCTCAACCTCAAGGCCAGCGGGCGCCCTGGAGACGAAGTCTATGTCCACTCCGCCCTGGGCCAGCTCGTTCAGGATTATGTCTCCGCCACGGTCGCCGTCAAGGAACAGGGTGACCTCCTTCTTCTTGGACAGCTCCACGATGGTCCTGGTCACCTTCGCGCCGCCTATGGCGATAACGTTGGTGATGTCGTTCTTGAGCATGTTCACGACATCCGCCCGACCTTCCACGAAAACGACCTCGTTGCTGCGGTCTATGGCAGGTCCTGCAGGCAGCCTGTCAGGTCCATACTCTACGATTTCAGCCGTCTTCACCTCGTCCCTGACAAGCTGGGATATCTCCTTGCTTTCAGGTATCTCGGTGTTCAGCAGGGTCTTGAGCAGGAGCTTTGCCCTGTCAACCAGCTGTTTCCTCTTCTGGTTGCGGGTATCCTCAACCTTGGTTATCTTGAGCCTCGCTTCGCAGGGTCCTACCCGGTCCACTGTCTCAAGGGCCGCAGCGATTATGCAGGTCTCCACCATGTCCAGGCTGCTGGGTATCTTTATAACGCCCGTGGTCTTGCCGTCCCTGCCCGACAGGTCCACCTCTATCCTGCCTATCCTGCCGTTCTTCTGCAGGTCGCGCAGGTCAAGCTCGTCCCCGAGCAGCCCTTCTGTCTGGCCGAATATGGCGCCCACCACGTCGGGCTTCTCCACAAGGCCTCCTATCTCAACGTTCGTATATACCAAGTATTTTACCGTGTCTATGTATGTCTTAGCCATTTTTTTCACTCTCCGAAAAGGGACCTAAGGTCCCTTTTTAACCTCCTCTTTTAGTCGGTCATATGCTCTTTTGGCGTCTTCGAAGTTCCTTATTCTCAGCATCATCGCCAGGCCCTTCCGCACCTCTAGGTCCGCTCTCATGGAGCAGGCCTCCAGTTCGTCCCTGGCTCTCACTGCCAGCTCACACTCCCAGGGTGCGCGGCCTGCATAGGCTTTGCAGCAAGCGCACCCCCGCAGGCCGCCCTCCGTCTCCATGCTTGGAGCGGGCTCCGGCCCTGGGAGTGTGTCATCCCCTCTGCGGTCAGCCTTTGGCAGCTCTGCCTCAGGTTGCCGGATATGGTCAGGACCTTCCTGAGCCCCAGTTTTTCCAGGGCTTTCCTGTCTTTCTGTCCTTCCACGAATATCCAGCCTGCATTGAGCTGCTCCAGGAGCTTCCCGAGGAGCCTCAGCCTGTCCTTGCTTTTCACACTGTCCTCCGGGTATCGGAAGCAGGTTGCCTATCAGGCACTCTACCAGAATGAGAGACTTGCTGTGCACTGTTGACCACCCCTTTCGGGGTCGCTTGTCCCTTTCGGGACATGCGTTCCTTCATAGCTCGATGGCTCAGGTGGCCATCCATGCACAGCGTCAGCGTCAAGAGATTGCAGCTCTTTCCTCTATGAGATCAATCACTACCGGGAATATCTTCATGATATCCCCCTCGCTTAAAACCCCTATGAGTTCGTTATCGTCATTGACGACCGGGAGCCTCTTTATCTTGTTCTCCCTCATCGCCTTTGCTGCATCCTCTATTGTTGTGTCCGGCCTGACTACCCTAAGCGGCTTTGACATGATATCCTCGACTGTGGTCTTGTAGGGATCGACTCCTTTAGCGAGGACTTTGTGGACTATGTCACGTTCTGTGATTATGCCTTTGGCACGCTTGCCTGCCTTGTCTTCTACGACTATGACTGAGCCGATGCTGTTCTTCTTCATCAGTTTAGCCACATCCAGGACGGTCTTGCCGAACGGTACGACCATGACCTTCTTGGTCATGATGTCTCCCACTCTTAAATCCGATCCCATGGATTTAATGATGCTGGTAAGCATTTAAAAATGATGTTCCGGAACCCCAGAAACACCCGTATAGTATTACAACGGAAGGGTTTAAATACCCCTCTTTTTGCCACTTTCTAAAACAATTACCCCCCCGACGCAGCTTAAAAATTCTTCCCAGGCAATAGCGTCGTTATGGATTCTAATGCTATAGAGAAGAAATGGTCCGGCAGGTGGGCCGAAAAAGCCGCTTTCCAGCCTGATCCGGACCCTGGCAGGGAGAAGCGGTATATCACGGCTGCCTTCCCATATCCGAACTCACCCCCGCACATAGGGCATGGAAGGACATACACCACGGCAGACATCTACGCCCGCTATCTGCGCCTCAAAGGCTACAACGTCCTTTTCCCGATGGCCTTCCATGTCACCGGCACACCCATCCTTGCCATGGCCAAGCACATAGCGGCCAAAGACCCTGACGTGCTGGGAATTTTCGACAGGATATACGGCATTCCGCCTGAGAAGGCAGCCACGCTCAGCGAACCGAGGACCCTCGTCGCCTATTTCTCTGACGAGATAGAGAAAGCGATGAAGGAGATAGGCTATTCCATAGACTGGAGGCGGAAGTTCTATTCCTATGACGCGAAGTTCAATCTTTTCATACAATGGCAGTTCAGGAAGCTGAAAGAGCTCGGCTATCTCATCAAGGGCGAGTATCCGATAGCATGGTGCCCGGCGGACAAGAACGCTGTGAGCGCGCATGACACGCGCGGTGATGTGGACCCGGAAGTGGAGGACGTGACGGTCATAAAGTTCCCGGTTCCCGGCTCTCCGCTCTCGCTTGTGGCCACGACCTACCGTCCCGAGACGCTCTATGGCGTCACGAACATCTGGGTCAATCCGAAGGCGAAATACGTGAAAGCGAGGTATAAAGGCGAGACCATCATCCTCGCGGAAAAGGCGGCGCAGGTGCTCGACCTCCAGCTCGGCCTTGAGATAACCGGCGAGATTCCGGCAGCCGATATATTGAAGATGCGCCCTGTCAACCCACTCACCAAAGAATCCGTGCCGGTATACGAAGCGAGCTTCGTCTCTCCTGAAGTCGGCACAGGCATCGTGATGAGCGTCCCGGCCCACGCGCCGCTCGATTATCTCGCCCTACGCGACATCGGCAAAGGGAACATACCCATGCCGCAGGTCGTCTCACTCAAAGGATATGGTCCGGCCCCTGCCAGGGAGCTCGTCGAGAAGATGGGCGTGAAGAGCCAGGACGACCCTGAAGCCGAGAAGGCGACGAAGGAGATATACACAAAAGAGGCCCACGAGGGTGTGATGGTGGTAGGGAAGTACAAGGGCCAGAAGGCCATCGAGGCGAAAGAGAAGATAGCAGAAGACCTCAAAGCGATGGGCAAGGCGTTCCACATAGTCACCATCGCGAACGGCCCGGTGTACTGCCGCTGCGGCGCGCACGTGGTGGTGAACATCCTGAAGGACCAGTGGTTCATAGACTACGGGGTCCCGGAATGGAAGGCGAAAGCCAAGGAATGCCTTGAGCGGATGAGGATAATCCCGGCTGATACGCGCGGCGAGTACCTCTACACGATAGACTGGTTCAAGACAAGGCCATGCACCAGGGCCGCGGGCCTTGGGACGAAGTTCCCGTTCGATGAGACCAAGATGATAGAAGCGCTCTCGGATTCGACGATCTACATGGCGTTCTACACTGTTTCGCATCTACTCCATGACATCCAGGCTTCAGAGATGGACGAAGCGTTCTTCGATGCTGTCTTCCTTGGCAAGGGCCCCAGGGCAAAAGACAAGAAGCTCGCCAGGCTGCGCGACAGCTTCCTCTACTGGTATCCTGTGGATTCCAGGCATTCTGCCGGAGACCTTATCAGGAACCACCTGACGCTCTACATCTTCAACCACGTGGGCATTTTCGATGACAAAAAGCTCTGGCCGCGCCAGATAGTGACGAACGGCTTCGTGCTCATGGACGGCACCAAGATGAGCAAGAGCATGGGCAACATCCTTCCTTTGAGGAAGGCGATAAAGGAATACGGCGCCGATGTGACAAGGTTCTCGATGGTGTGCGGAGCCGACCTCACCAGCGACACTGATTTCAACAAGAGCGTGGCAGAGGGCGTGCGATCGCGCATCTTGCTGATATCCAAGCTCGTTCAAGACTCGGAACACAAAACATCAAAGCCCCATGGCCGCATAGAGCGCTGGCTGCTTTCAAGGCTGAACCGCAAGATAGAAAGGGCGGAGAAGATGTACGAGGAGCTCGCGATAAGGGAGCTTGCGCTGGACATATTCTACGATGTCGTGAGCGACCTCCAATGGTATGCGAAGCGCTCATCCGAGTCGAACCTCCACGATTTCTTCCACAAATGGGTGGTGTTGATAGCGCCTTTCATGCCGCATTACGCCGAAGAGTACTGGGAGATGCTGGACGGGAAAGGCTTCGTATCATTCCAATCCTTCCCCAAGGCGGACCATTCGAAGATCGACGATTCGGTGGAGCGCGGAGAGGAGCTTATAAGGAAGGTGCACAGCGACATCGAGAAGATATCCGAGCTGATTGGCAAGAAACCATCCAAAGTGACGATTTACGTTGCAGGTGAGTGGAAGCGGGAGCTTTACTCGCTTGCGAAGGCGAATCCGTCCTTTGAAGGCCTGATGAAGGCTGCGGCAGCGAAGAAGATGGACATGAAAGCGGTCCAGAGCGTGGCTAAGCAGATAATGAAGAACGTCCATTCGATTACTGTTCCGCTTTCGCAGAAGGACGAGCTGGATGCATTGAAGGATGCCGAAGGCTTCCTTGCCAAGGAATACTCCTGCAAGGTGGAAGTCCTTCCTGAGGAGCAGGCCAAGCACGACAAGGCGAAATCCTCGCTGCCTGACAAGCCTGCGATTGTGATTGAATGAACTTCGTTCATTGCTCACCTTTCGCTGCGCTCAAGGTGATTGAGTGATAATCACTCTATCGGCACAAAAATAACTCCCTTCAGCTTCCTGAATGCCGGGTCGCTGGTGACGAATTCCATCTCCTTATCGATGGAATATTGGTAGCCTAGCGCATCAACATATGAGACATTGAGGCCTTTGCCCTGCATCTCCAGCCTTTTTTTCATCGCATTCTTCAGGGTGTGCTCCTCTATTTCAACCTCGTATCTGGAGAATGCCTCATAATACTTCTCAGCCAGCTCTTCGCCGAGTTCCCTGAGCGCGATGTAGTACAATTCCATGAGCTGGAACCTGCTGACCGAGATGTCGCCGCTTTCCACAATCCTCTCGAATCGTTTCTCGCCCTTCAGATACCCGAGCAGGGCGCACGTGTCCAGGAAATACATCAGTCCCACCCCCTGTCTATCTCACGCGAGAGCTGGGCGATCGTTTTCTTGGTCCTGAACGTGCCTTTTATCTCCTTGACTTCAGGGATGACCTCCATGCTGACATGAAGGCACGTGCTTTTGCTTATGCCGAGGACGTCGGCTATCTCCTTCGGGATTATTATGCCCCATGAATTGCCTATCCTCCTCGCGTTTGCGTGGATGTCCATTTTACCACCAGTATAATTTAACTATATGTATAATTTAAAATGCTTTGTATTATCTAGGGAACGGTTATATCCTATAAAATATGATTCCATCAGAGGCACTTTATGCTTTTCCTGAAAGTCCCCCGGAAGGATGCCGAGACGATACGCCAGCACCTGATAGGCGGGGGGATACTGGCCAAGGAATACCCGGTCATCAACGAGGGCGATTTCGTGCTCTTTGCTGTGATTCGGCCCTATGGCGGGTTCGAGGTCGTTGAGCTCGAGGTCGAGAAGCGTCCTGCGCAATACAAGAAGCTGAAGGACGCGCTTTCCGGGCTGATGGACGAGGGCGAGCTGGAGTCGCTTGTCACTTCTTTTGACATCATCGGGGATATCGCCATAGTGGAGGTTCCTGACGAGCTGGAAGCGAAAGAGAAGCAGATTGGCGAGGCATTGCTCAAGGTGCACAGGAACCTGAAGACAGTCCTCAAGAAGCTCGGCGGGATGGAAGGAGAATACCGCGTAAGGCGGGTGAAATGCATAGCTGGCGAGGACAGGGCCGAGACTCTCTATACCGAAAGCGGGGTGAAGATGAAGCTTGACGTGGCGAAGGTCTATTTCTCGGTACGTTTGGCCGGCGAAAGAGCGAGGATAGCGAAACTTGTGAAGGATGACGAGCGGGTTTTGGTTCTTTTTGCCGGCGTGGGGCCATTCGCTCTCGTAATCGCGAAATCCAAACCAAAAACCAAAATCGTTGCGGTGGAAATCAATCCGGATGCGGTACGCTACATGAAGGAGAACATATCGCTGAACAAACTCAAGAACATCGAAGCGCTCGAGATGGATGCGAAAAAGCTCACCACAAACAACGAATTCGACCGTATTGTGATGCCGCTTCCGAAAAGCGCCCATGAATTCCTTCCGGTCGCCTTCAAGGCAGTGAA